>JAGUYQ010000219.1 GCA_020061285.1 Betaproteobacteria bacterium | reverse complement strand
CTGCCCTACCTCTACCTCGGCTACTGGATCGCCGAATCGCGCAAGATGGCCTACAAGACCAACTACCGCCCCCTGCAAGGACTGGTGCACGGCACATGGCGGCAATTGGAGCCAAGCTGATAAAATCCCCCGAACCACCACCACGAGACCGCCCCCCATGCGCCAATACCTCGACCTGATGCGCCACGTCCTCGACCACGGGCACCAGAAATCCGACCGCACCGGCACCGGCACCACCAGCGTGTTCGGCTACCAGATGCGCTTCAACCTCGCCGACGGCTTCCCCCTCGTCACCACCAAGAAAGCCCACCTGCGCTCCATCATCCACGAACTGCTGTGGTTCCTGAAGGGCGACACCAACATCCAATACCTCAAGGACAACGGCGTCACCATCTGGGACGAATGGGCCGACGAAAACGGCAACCTGGGCCCCGTCTACGGCTACCAGTGGCGCTCCTGGCCTGCCATCGAAACCAGCCGCGACAGCGGCGGTTCTCGACGCGCACCCCCGGAGGGGGAGCCCCTCAAAATTCGCCACATCGACCAGATTGCCCAAGCGGTGGACCAGATCAAGCACAACCCCGACTCCCGCCGCATCATCGTCTCCGCCTGGAACGTGGGCGAAATCGACAACATGGCCCTGCCCCCCTGCCACGCCTTCTTCCAGTTCTACGTCGCCGACGGCAAGCTCTCCTGCCAGCTCTACCAGCGCAGCGCCGACATCTTCCTCGGCGTGCCCTTCAACATCGCCAGCTACGCCCTGCTGACCATGATGATGGCCCAAGTCTGCGGCCTGAAGCCCGGCGACTTCGTCCACACCCTGGGCGACGCCCACATCTATTCCAACCACATGGAGCAGGTGAATTTGCAGTTGAGCCGCGAACCACGCCCCCTGCCGACCATGAAGATCAACCCGGAGGCGAAGGATATCTTCGGCTTCAAATTCGAGGATTTCGTGCTGGAGGGCTACGACCCCCACCCGGCGATCAAGGCGCCGGTGGCGGTTTAAGAAGCGACGCCGTGTTTGCCGAAAATTACGCCACATTTTGCGGAGGGCGTCACGGACAGGCTAGGCTTCGGGAGGATTGCGACGGTTTTATACGGCGGAAGCGCCTGGGTTATATTTCAAAAGTGAAATCTAATTAACAGTTGGGCATCACAATCTTGGCTTTCCGAACTGTCTTTGGCATGCTCATTGCGTTGCCCTATGGCATCTGAAAACGGAGGCATGCCATGAATGTTCAATCCACCACTTCTGCCCTTCTCTTCTCATCCGCAGTAGCACCTTCGCCATCAACCCGGCAATACTTGGCCGGATCAACGGCAAATACTGCCGATACCGCCCGTATTTCCCAAGCGGCGCGAGAAGCGTTCGCTGCTGCCTCTTCCTCCACTGCGAGCACCGATAGGTCGGTCGAGGCACAGCTTGCCGAAATCAGAGCCAGAGGCCCGGTGAATAGAAGTCAGGAAGACCAGGATTTTCTGTTCACCAACGACAAGAGACTTGCCGAAATCTCCGCCAAATCATACGACACGCGCACCGCCGACGAGATTGATTACATGCAAAAGGCGACGGGGTTCGTTAACACCTTTGCGCATCTCAGTTCGGCGGAAAAGGCGATGTATGACAAGGCCGTCGCCAGCGGCAACACCGCAACCGCTGAGGGCATCGCTCAGATCGCGCTCATTCGTCAGGGAGGGGAAATGGCAGGCGGTGCCAATGGAACGACATACAGCCCGCGCACTACCGAGATTACGGCTGCCAACATCGAGAAATATTTCAGCCATAGCATCGTTGATCCCACTGGCAACGCTGCATCCAAGTTCCAGGCGCTGATTCAGTTCTTGCAAAACAACCCGGTGGCTTAACGCACTACCTTTGCGAATCCGCGATGCCCTACCTATCATTCCACCGGACCTGCGCGAAAAGCCGCGCAGGCCGCTCACTTCTACGTTGAAAAAATACATGACGGTTGCCATCGTCAAATAAGGTATCCATAGAGTGAACACTCACGCTGACAAAACACAAAAAAGCACCAGCGAAGTGGCCGCGAATGCCTTTCATGAGCCCAAGCGCGATGGGGGGCCTGCGCTTCAGTTTGCGGATAATCGCCCCGAATCTCTCGCTCGGGTGGAGCTTCAGGCATTGGCTAACGACAGCCCGCAAACCAGGAAAACCGCCCAGTTGCAGGCAATGGCCGACGATTATTCGGCCAGCCAACCAAACCCAATCCAGAAGAAAGAGAATAAAACCGGCCTCCCCGACACCCTGAAATCGGGGATTGAAAGCCTTTCCGGTATTTCCATGGACGATGCGAGGGTGCATTACAACTCCAGCAAGCCTGCGCAACTGCACGCTCTCGCCTATGCCCAGGGCACGGACATTCACCTGAGAAGCGGGCAGGAAAAGCATTTACCCCATGAAAGTTGGCATGTGGTCCAGCAAAAGCAGGGGCGCGTAAGGCCCACCATGCAGATGAAGGATGGGATAAGCGTGAATGACGATGCCGGCTTGGAAAATGACGCGGATGTGATGGGCGCGAAGGCGTTGCAAATGGGGGAGGCCGCAACCCAGCGCAAGGTCCGGGAGGCTGCGGGCAATGCCGGACCCGTTGCGCAATGTTACGGCAGCATCCGCTGGACCAATCTCGACGACCAGAAGCCGAAGTATCGGGAAAAAGGCCAGGAGATTCTCGGCATTCTTACCGCCAGCCCGGTCATTCAGCACTACCTTCGGAACAAGAACGCGATCGTCACCCTGGAATTCGACGGCGTGAATCTGGCTTCCGTCACGGAGCGGGGCGATCAGGTTCGGATCGCGTTGAGCCCGTGGTTCTTCGAGCAGGAGAGCCGGGGCCGGATCGTCGGGATGCTGGCCCATGAGTTCGGGGTGCATCCGCTCGCGGACGACCGCATGACGCCGGGCAGCCTGGCGGCGGAAAGCGCGACCTTTGACCCCCTCGGTCCAGGTTCGATCCCGACGGGCGTCGGCACGGATACGCTGAGCGTGGACCCCGGCAACCAGCGCGACCACCTCTTCGCGGCGGTCCAGGGCTTCCCCCGTTTCAACGAGTACCGCCGGACGGTTCATGATCTGGTGTCGGAAATGCTGGCCCAGCAAGCGACGACACATATTTCGAACGCCCACATCACGGACGCGATCATGTCTTACTTGGCGGACTTGGCCACCATCCTGGCGACCAACGATCACCGGGGACGGGTGGTTCGTGACCCCGGCCGATCGGCGGCCTACTTCACCCATGTCCGCACGAACTGGTTGACCTGGCTTGCCGGCGGCAACGACCCCACGGGACAGATCACCGCGCTCACGCCCCCGAACCAGACGGGGGGCAGCGTCATCAAGGAAGTCGGCAAGCTGATCGGAAGTTTCAGCCTGTCCCTATTCACGAAAAGCAAAAGCAATCGCAAATACCAGCAGAGCACCCTCCCCACCGGCGCGCTTGCCGATACGACGACGATCCAGGGCGAGGTTATCGGGGACTATGGGTGGGCGGTACAGCCGATAGCGTTCGGAGGGCCAGACCCCGGTTTCGTCGAGGCCGTCGAGCAGGCGGCGGGCTTGCCGCACAACACGCTGGCCACGGCCCTGCAAACCAACCTTGCGACTGTCCATCCCATGACTCCCGATCAGCAGGACTTGGACAACCGCCTGCACCAGATCGTCACCGGAAACAACAAAGGGCTCCTTCCCGATACCATCATCGCCACCTTCGCCACGGAATTCAACCACACTATCCGCATTCTCAGGCCGGATGGGAAAATCGACACCTTTGGCACCGCTACCCTCCTTCCGATGCTCGTGCAGGTCCCGCACCCCCAACCTCATTATCGGTTCGCACAGTAAGGCGAGACATTCCGAAACGCTCCCTAAGGGTTCACGGTACGCATAGCTATTGCGTTACGAAATGAAGGCAAGCACCGTAACAATGGCATGCACGCGGACAGCAAACCGTGCCGCTCCCGAGGCTACCCCATCATTCCCTCGGGCCTGCGCGAAAAGTCGCGCAGGTTGGTAGTTTTGAACATTAGGCAAAATCTTTCGCCAGCGGTAGGATGTACCGGTGACATTGGCATCAAGAGGAAGAATCATGCAAAAAGCCGAAGCGCAACACAGCCAAGCGCACAATCAGCCTAGCGCGAAGCAGGGCGGGGGCGTGGCGCTCGAATCGCCGCAGGGCGGGCAGATCGCGCAACTCGAAGGCATGATCGAGGCCAGCCCTCAAGTGAACAAGCTGGCGCAGCTCGTGGCGATGGCGAACAACAGCCCGCAAGCCACGGCACAGCGCAAGGTGATGGCCTTGGTCCACAACAGCCCGCCCATGGTTGCCCAGGCCAGGGCTGGCGATAGTATTGGCAACGGCCCGGTCCAGAAAATCGCTCAACGTATGGCAATGCCCAATCCACCCAGCATGTGGGGGTCACAGGGTGTAGTGATGATGAAGAAGGACGCCGCGCTGGCTGAGCTACGTCAAAAGGAAACCGGCTGGACGGCAACCAAAGTGATCAAGCCCAAAAATGGGAGCAAGGGGATATTCAGATTTCCGATGAATGGCAATAACATCGATACGTTCATCGGCACGAACAGTGTTCCCGGCGGCCTCACGATTCCTCAAGAGCATCAGGATGCCGAGAACCCTGGACAGATATATGCCAAAGTGCCCGACCATAACCTGGGGAAGGACTACGGCGAACAAAAGGCCTTGGACAAGGATGATATCCTAAATGGCGGGAGGCCGTTGCACTTCTCCCATGGCGACAACTCCCACGGCAATCCATCGAGAACGGATAGTTTGACGTGGCATCACAAACAAACATTCGGTCACATGGAGCTTGTCGATATGAATGTTCATGGTGCGTTCTGGCACTACGGTGGGATCGCAGGCTGGGATGCGAGCGTCCATAACGTATCTGACGCGGACGACGATGGGGGCACGTCGTAGCAGTCCGCGTAGGTCGCCATAAGCAGCGCATTGCGCCGCATGTAACCATTGCCCCACCATCCCTCAGGGAATGCCCCCATGTCCGACCTCAACGACCCCCGCGTTTTCTTCGCCGCCGAGCGCACTCTCCTCGCCTGGAACCGCACCAGCCTGACCCTGATGGCCTTCGGCTTCGTGATCGAGCGTTTCGGGCTGTTTTTGCACTTGCTGGCGCCGCAGCACGTGCAGACCTTGCAGCGGGGCGTGTCCTACTGGATCGGACTCGCCTTCATCCTCATGGGCGCGGTCGTTTCCGCCGCTGCGGTTGTCCAATACCGCAAGGTGCTGAAGACCCTCCGCCCGGTTGAAATCCCCCAGGGGTATGCGGTGAACATCGGCGTGCTGACCAATGTGGCCGTTGCCCTTCTCGGCGTCGCCCTCATCGTTTATCTGTTTCACGGGCCGAGTCTCTAGCGGGAAGCGCTCCACCCGCCCCTCCAAAACCCTCATGGGTTGCCGCGCCGCCCCGCTCGCCGGCAGGCAGCCCGAGCAAGGGCGGCATTGCCTACTATAATGTAGTTACCCTCTTCAGTTTTTTGGGCTTTTTGCCGTTATTCAAACTAAGAGGGGTCTGGTTTAGCGTCGTTCTTTTTTCGCCCTGCAGCTTGCACTTCTCTGCCCCTTGAAGTTGTCGGCGGAAACCATGTTCTCGAAGGAGGTCCATCATGGTCACTTCCATTCAAAGCAGTATCCAGGCGCCGATTACCGACAAAACGGCCAGCCAGCGGCCCGAGGCGGGAAAGGTCCAGACACCCGGCAGGGGCGAGGTGAAGGCGCAACTGAACGTCTCCATCCTCCAAGCATCCATGGACGTTTCCATCAGCGCCAAGAACGAGCCCATGCAGTTGCTGTTCAAGAATGCCATCGAAAACCTCAACGAGGTGTTGAAGCCCCAGTTCGGTGAAAACGCCATCCAGAACGCGGTCAACCAGGACAACACCCCGGAGGGAACCGCCGAGCGCATCGTTTCCCTGTCCACAGGCTTTCTCGACGCCTTCAAGGCCCAGCATACCGGCGAGGACGAAACAAGCGTGGTCAACAAATTCATGGAGACGATCAAGAAGGGCATCGACCAAGGCTTCAAGGAAGCCCGCAACATCTTGCAGGGGCTGGGCGTGTTGCAGGGCGACATTGCCAGCAACATCGACAAGACCTACGAGCTGGTCCAGCAAAAACTGGATGCGTTCCAATCCAAGGTGTTGGGAACGACAACCGAGGGGTAAAAGGCATTGTTCTTGCTTCTGTTGTTCGGCAACGCCGTTTTGTCGTCAACCGAACAGGAGCCTTTTCATGCCACTTTACGACTACCATTGCAGCGCCTGCGACAAGACCTTCGAGTTGCTGGTGCGCTCATCCACGGTCCCCGTCTGCCCGTCCTGCGGCAGCGACCAGTTGCAGCGCCTGGTGTCCCGTCCCGCCCCCCAGGGAAAATCCGCCGGCATGGTGTCGCAGGCGCGGGCGCAAGCCGCGCGGGAGGGGCACTTCAGCCATTACAGTTCATCGGAACGTCCACGCAGCAAGTGAGATAGGCACGCTTCCCCGAAGCAGCGGCTTGCCGCGCTGAATTCCGTTCCGAGCCTGACTTCCAGGCCTGGGGCATAGCGTACGCCTCCCATCTTTTGCCACTGCATAACGCATCGCCACGCCTGCCAATGCAGACCGGCCGGGTATCGAGAACCCTATGCAGCATGCCTTTGCGCCCCACGGCGAAAAAATTTCTCCGCTTTTTCCGCCAGGAATCAGGAGCTTTTCCCATCCTGCCCACCGCTCATCCGCGCGCCTATTTCATGCCAGAAGCCCCCGTCCTTATTGGCTTTGAGGAAAATCCGAGCAACCAAAGGCCTCAAGTTGGCGGTAAAAAATCCGTTAGATTTTCGCAACACGTTTGTTTCAACGTGTAGATAAGCCCAAGAAACACTAGACAATTTCCTTCGTTAGTATGAATATTTGATGTCAGTAATTTTGTTAGGTCCGCAGACCGGGGCAAATCAAAGGTAGCGGAGCAGGGTCAACGAGAAATCGGCATTTCAACCAGGGAGAGCAACAACTATGAGCATCGAACCGACTGAAGTGAAGCCCGCCGCCAAGAAAGCGGCTGCCAAGAAACCCGCGGCCAAAACCGCTGCCGCCAAAAAGCCTGCCGCGAAACCCGCTGCCAAGGCCGCAGCAGCGAAACCCGCTGCTAAAGCCACCGCGACCAAGACAACGGCAGCCAAGAAACCCGCGGCCAAAACCACCGCCGCGAAAAAGCCTGCTGCGGCAAAACCCGTCGCCAAGACTGCCACCGCTCCAAAACCCGCAGCCAAAGCCACCGCCGCGAAACCCGCT
>JAGUYQ010000336.1 GCA_020061285.1 Betaproteobacteria bacterium | reverse complement strand
CCTGCAACGCCATAACATCGTCGCCATCGCCGACATCGACACCCGCCGCCTGACCCGCGTGCTGCGGGAGAAGGGCGCCCAGAGCGGCTGCCTGATGGCGGGGGAGATCGACGAGGCCCGTGCCCTGGAATTGGCGAAGGGCTTTCCCGGTCTGGCGGGCATGGATCTGGCCAAGGTGGTGTCGGCGGAGAAGCCCTACGAGTGGAGGGAGGGTGAATGGTCCCTGGAAAAGGGTTTCGTCACCCAGGATGAGTCCAAGTTCCACGTGGTGGCCTACGATTTCGGCGTCAAGCGCAACATCCTGCGCATGCTGGCCCACCGCGGCTGCCGCGTTACCGTGGTGCCCGCCCAGACGCCCGCCGCCGATGTGCTGGCCTTGAATCCGGACGGCGTGTTCCTGTCCAACGGCCCCGGCGATCCGGAGCCTTGCGATTACGCCATCGACGCCATCCGCGCCGTGCTGGACAAGGGGATTCCCACCTACGGCATCTGCCTGGGCCACCAGTTGCTGGCCCTGGCCTCCGGCGCCAAGACCCGCAAGATGAAGTTCGGTCATCATGGCGCCAATCACCCGGTAAAAGACCTGGATAGCGGCCGGGTGATGATCACCAGCCAGAACCACGGCTTCGCCGTCGATCCCGATACCCTGCCGGCCAATCTGCGGGTGACCCACCAGTCCCTGTTCGACGGCAGCAACCAGGGTATCGCCCGCACCGACGTGCCGGCCTTCAGCTTCCAGGGCCACCCGGAAGCCAGCCCCGGCCCCCACGACGTAAGTTATTTGTTCGACCGTTTCATCGGCCTGATGCAGGAGAAGAAGTAAATGCCGAAGCGCACGGATATCAAGTCCATCCTGATCATCGGCGCCGGCCCCATCGTCATCGGCCAGGCGTGCGAATTCGACTACTCCGGCGCCCAGGCCTGCAAGGCCCTGCGCGAGGAAGGCTACAAGGTCATCCTGGTCAACTCCAACCCGGCCACCATCATGACCGATCCGGAGATGGCCGACGTCACCTACATCGAGCCCATCACTTGGCAGATGGTGGAGAAGATCATCGCCAAGGAGCGCCCCGACGCCGTGCTGCCCACCATGGGCGGCCAGACGGCGCTGAACTGCGCCCTCGACCTGGCCCGCCACGGCGTGCTGGAGAAGTACAAGGTCGAGATGATCGGCGCCACTCGCGAAGCCATCGACAAGGCCGAGGACCGGGAGAAGTTCAAGAAGGCCATGGAGAAAATCGGCCTCGCCTGCCCCCGCGCGTCCGTGGCCCACAGCATGGAAGAGGCCCTCCAGGTCCAGGCCATGATCGGCTTCCCCACCATCATCCGTCCGTCCTTCACCATGGGCGGCAGCGGCGGCGGCATCGCCTACAATATCCAGGAGTTCGTGGAAATCTGCGAACGCGGCTTGGAGGCGTCCCCCACACGGGAGCTGCTGATCGAGGAATCCCTCATCGGCTGGAAAGAGTACGAAATGGAGGTGGTGCGGGACAAGAAGGACAACTGCATCATCATCTGTTCCATCGAGAACCTGGACCCCATGGGGGTGCACACCGGCGACTCGATCACCGTGGCCCCGGCCCAGACCCTCACCGACCGGGAGTACCAGATCATGCGCAACGCCTCCCTGGCGGTGCTGCGGGAGATCGGCGTCGAAACCGGCGGCTCCAACGTCCAGTTCGGCATCAACCCGAAGGACGGGCGCATGGTGCTGATCGAGATGAACCCCCGTGTGTCCCGCTCCTCCGCCCTGGCCTCCAAGGCCACCGGCTTCCCCATCGCCAAGGTGGCGGCGAAGCTGGCGGTGGGCTACACGCTGGACGAATTGCAGAACGACATCACCGGCGGCGCCACCCCGGCGTCCTTCGAGCCGTCCATCGACTACGTCGTCACCAAGATTCCCCGCTTCGCCTTCGAGAAGTTCCCCGCCGCCAACAGCCGCCTCACCACCCAGATGAAGTCCGTGGGCGAGGTGATGGCCATGGGGCGCACCTTCCAGGAATCCATGCAGAAGGCCCTGCGGGGTCTGGAAACCGGCGCCGACGGCCTGGACGAGAAGACCGCCGACCTGGAGAAGATCAAGGCCGAACTCAGCAACCCCGGTGCCGAGCGCCTGTGGTACGTGGCCGACGCCTTCCGCGCCGGCATGAGCCAGGAAGAGGTGTTCCGCCACACCTTTATCGACCCCTGGTTCCTGGCCCAGATCGAGGACTTGGTGTGCCGCGAGCAGACCCTCAAGGGGCGCAACCTGAGCGACCTGAACGCCGCCGAATTGCGCGAACTGAAACGCTGCGGCTTTTCCGACCGCCGCCTGGCCAAGCTCCTGGGCACCGACCAGCACGCCGTGCGCGCCCTGCGTCAAGCCCTGGGGGTGAGGCCGGTGTACAAGCGGGTGGATACCTGCGCCGCCGAGTTCGCCACCAAGACCGCCTACATGTATTCCTCCTACGAGGAGGAGTGCGAGGCCGAGCCCACCGACAGGAAGAAGATCATGGTCCTGGGGGGCGGCCCCAACCGCATCGGCCAGGGCATCGAGTTCGACTACTGCTGCGTCCACGCGGCGCTGGCGATGCGCGAGTCCGGCTACGAGACCATCATGGTCAACTGCAACCCGGAGACCGTGTCCACCGACTACGATACCTCCGACCGCCTCTATTTCGAGCCCCTGACCCTGGAGGACGTGCTGGAAATCGTCCATGTGGAGAAACCCCACGGCGTGATCGTCCAGTACGGCGGCCAGACACCACTCAAGCTGGCGCGGGACCTGGAGAAGAACGGCGTGCCCATCATCGGCACCAGCCCCGACGCCATCGACGAGGCGGAAGACCGGGAGCGCTTCCAGCAGATGCTGCACCGCATCGGCCTCAAGCAGCCCCCCAACCGCACCGCCCGCAACGAGGAGCAGGCCCTGGCCATGGCCCAGGAGATCGGCTATCCCCTGGTGGTGCGCCCTTCCTACGTGCTGGGCGGGCGGGCGATGGAAATCGTCCACCAGGAGGCCGACCTGGAGCGCTACATGCGCGAGGCGGTGAAGGTGTCCAACGAATCCCCGGTGCTCCTCGACCACTTCCTCAACGATGCCATCGAGGTGGACATGGACGCCATCTGCGACGGCGAGGACGTGCTCATCGGCGGCATCATGGAACACATCGAGCAGGCCGGCGTCCACTCCGGCGACTCCGCCTGCTCCCTGCCCCCCTACAGCCTGAGCCGGGAAATGCAGGACGAATTGCGCCGCCAGACCGTGGCCATGGCCAAGGCACTGAAAGTGGTGGGCCTGATGAACGTGCAGTTCGCCATCCAGAACGGCACTGTCTTCGTGCTGGAAGTGAACCCCCGCGCCTCCCGCACCGTGCCCTACGTGTCCAAGGCCACCGGCCATTCCCTGGCCAAGATCGCCGCCCGCTGCATGGCCGGCGAGAGTCTCAAGTCCCAGGGCGCGACCAAGGAAGTGACGCCGCCCTATTACTCGGTGAAGGAGGCGGTGTTCCCCTTCATCAAGTTCCCCGGTGTGGACCCTATCCTCGGCCCGGAAATGAAATCCACCGGCGAGGTGATGGGGGTGGGCACCAGCTTCGCCGAGGCCTTCGTCAAGTCCCAGTTGGCGGCGGGGATCAAGCTGCCCACTAGCGGCAAGGTGTTCATCAGCCTCAAGGGGGGCGACAAGGCCAAGTCGGCGGACATCGCCCAGGCGCTGGTCGGCCTCGGCTTCAGTCTCTGCGCCACCCACGGCACCGCCGCGGCGCTGGAGCAGGCCGGGGTGGCGGTGACGGCGGTGAACAAGGTGGCGGAAGGCCGGCCCAATATCGTGGACATGATCAAGAACGGCGAGATCGGCCTGATCATCAACACGGTGGAGGAAGACCGGCGCGCCATCCAGGATTCCTGCGAAATCCGCCACGCCGCCCTGCAGCACCGGGTAACCTATTACACCACCCTGGCGGGCGCGCGCGCGGCCTGTGTCGGGATGCAGCACATGCGCGAGCTACAGGTGTTCGACCTGCAAGGGTTGCACCAACAACTGAACTGAGAAACGCCGAAGGAGCCGCCGCCCCGCAGTGCGCCGGGCGGCGGTTCCTTTTATGCTAGAGAAGGGAGAGCAAAGATGAGCCGAATTCCGTTGACCGTGACCGGCGCCGAGGCGCTGAAGGTCGAACTGCACCGCCTGAAGACCGTGGAGAGGCCCAATGTCATCGCGGCCATCGCCGAGGCCCGCTCCCACGGGGACTTGTCCGAAAACGCCGAGTACGATGCCGCCAAGGAGCGCCAGAGCTTCATCGAGGGCCGCATCGCCGAGGTGGAGGGTAAGCTTTCCAACGCCCATATCATCGACCCCAAGGCCCTGGCCAACGACGCCGACGGCCGCGTGGTGTTCGGCGCCACGGTGGAGCTGGAGAACCTCTCCAACGGCGACATCGTCACCTACCAGATCGTCGGCGACGACGAGGCCGAGATCAAGCACGGCAAGATTTCCATCAGTTCCCCCATCGCCCGCGCCTTGATCGGCAAGTACGCCGGCGACGCGGTGGAAGTGATGGCCCCGGGGGGCATGCACGAGTACGAAGTGATCGATGTGAGGTATGTGTAAGTCGTTAGTCGAGAGTCGCTAGTTACTAGCAAAAGCACAATCACCAGCAACTCTCGACTCTCAGCTCTCAACTAGCAAAGCCATGAAAAAACTCACCGAAGCCTTGCAAACCGTCGCCGTCACCCTGTGGGCCGGCGGCCTGTGGACGACCGCCCTGCTGGTGCAGGTGCTGTTCAAGGTATTGCACGACGACCGGGTGCTGGCGGGGTTGATCGCCGGCAAGTTCTTCATCGCCCTGTCCTATACGGGCATGGCCTGCGGTTTGTATCTGGTGTTGTTCCGCCTCTCCCGGTTTGGCGGCGGGGCGTGGAAGCAGCTTTTTTTCTGGCTGGCGCTGCTGCTATTGGGGTTGGTGGTGGCCGGGCATTTCGGCATTCAGCCGGTGTTGCAGGGGCTGAAGGATGCGGCGCAGCCCCTGGACGTGATGAGCAGCGCCTTCAAGGACAGCTTCGCGAAGTGGCACGGCATCTCCAGCCTGGTTTACCTGGCAGAGTGTCTGCTGGCCCTGGTGCTGGTGTTGCTGTACAAATCAAGGTAGCTGGAGTTTCGGTTCCTTGGCGGGACGGTAGATCACCAGAATCTTGCCGATGTGCTGCACCGGCGCGGCGCCGAGCTGGTTACACAGTTCCGCCAGCAGGGCTTCTCGGCTGTCGCGGTCGTCGGAATGGACCTTGATCTTGATCAATTCGTGCCGGGCCAGGGTGGCCTCGGCTTCCTTCAACACCGCCTCGGACAGGCCGGCGTCGCCGATCATCACCACCGGATTCAGGCCGTGGGCCTGGGCCTTGAGAAAGCGGCGCTGGGCAGGCGTCAGGTTGAGCATGGTTCATCTTTCCAAAAGGCGGCATTGTAAATGAGCCGAGAGCTGAGAGTCGAGAGCGGTTTTTCGTGCTCCCGACTCCCAACTCTGGACTCACGACTGATTTACGACCCATGAAACGCAGCAAAACCAGCAAGGCGTGGATGCACGAACACGTCAACGATCCCTACGTGAAGAAGGCCAAGCAGGAGGGCTGGCGTTCCCGCGCCGCCTACAAGCTGCAGGAGATCGACGACAAGGACCACTTGCTGCGCCCCGGCATCACCGTGGTGGACCTGGGGGCCGCTCCCGGCGGGTGGTCCCAGTTGGCGGCGCAGAAACTCGCCGGACGGGGCCGGGTCGTCGCCCTGGACGTGCTGGAAATGGTGGGGTTGCCGGGGGTGGCCTTCATCCAGGGGGATTTCCGCGAGGATGCGGTACTGGAGCAACTGGTGGCGGCCCTGGACGGCAAGCCGGTGGACCTTGTAATTTCCGATATGGCCCCCAACATGAGTGGGGTGGGCATCGCCGATCAGGTGCGCAGCATGCACTTGGCCGAGCTGGCCCTGGAGTTCGCGGCCATGTGGCTGAAGCCCGGCGGAACTTTCCTGGTCAAGGTGTTCCAAGGTACGGGCTTCCAGGAATACCTGGCGGACATGCGCCGCCATTTCCGCCAGGTGGTGACCCGCAAGCCCAAAGCGTCCCGGGATCGCAGCAGCGAAGTGTATCTGCTGGGGAAAGACCGACTAAATCCCTAACAATTCACGGCGAATGGGATTAAAATGAACCTTGACCCTAAAGTAGCAACGGCAGGAGCAATGCCTTGAACAACATGATGAAGAACGTCGCGATCTGGCTGGTGATCGCCCTGGTGCTGATGACCGTATTCAACCATTTCGGTTCGCGCCAGACCATATCCAACCAGGTCGAGTATTCCCGCTTTATCGAGGACGTGCGCGGCGGCCGCGTCGCCAAGGTGGTGATCGAGGGCCATGTCCTCAAGGGCACCAATACCGACGGTACCCGCTTCAGCACCTACGCGCCCTCCGATCCCTGGATGGTGTCCGACCTGCTGAAGAACGGCGTGGTGGTCCAGGCCAAGCCGGAGGAGGAGCAGTCCTTCCTGATGAGCATTTTCATTTCCTGGTTCCCCATGTTGCTGCTGATCGGCGTCTGGATATTCTTCATGCGCCAGATGCAGGGCGGCGGCAAGGGCGGGGCCTTTTCCTTCGGCAAGAGCCGGGCGCGGATGATGGACGAAAGCACCAACACCATCACCTTCGCCGACGTGGCCGGCTGCGACGAGGCCAAGGAGGAGGTGAGCGAACTGGTGGAATTCCTCCGCGACCCCTCCAAGTTCCAGAAGCTGGGCGGCCGCATTCCCCGCGGCGTGCTGATGGTGGGCAATCCCGGCACCGGCAAGACCCTCCTCGCCAAGGCCATCGCCGGCGAGGCCAAGGTGCCCTTCTTCAGCATTTCCGGCTCCGATTTCGTCGAAATGTTCGTCGGCGTCGGCGCCGCACGGGTTCGCGACATGTTCGAGAACGCCAAGAAGCACGCCCCCTGCATCATCTTCATCGACGAGATCGACGCCGTCGGCCGCCAGCGCGGCGCCGGACTGGGCGGCGGCAACGACGAGCGGGAGCAGACCCTCAACCAATTGCTGGTGGAAATGGACGGTTTCGAGGCCAATTCCGGCATCATCGTCATCTCCGCCACCAACCGCCCCGACGTCCTCGACCCCGCCCTGATGCGCCCCGGCCGCTTCGACCGCCAAGTGGTGGTGCCCCTGCCCGACATCCGCGGCCGGGAGCAGATTCTCATGGTGCATATGCGCAAGGTGCCCATCGCCCCCGACGTGGACGCCTCCATCCTGGCCCGTGGCACCCCCGGCTTTTCCGGCGCCGATCTGGCCAACCTGGTGAACGAGGCCGCCCTCTTTGCCGCACGGGGCAACAAGCGCCTGGTGGACATGGAAGATTTCGAGCGCGCCAAGGACAAGATCATCATGGGCGCCGAGCGCCGTTCCATCGTCATGCCCGAGGAGGAGCGCAAGAACACGGCCTACCACGAGTCCGGTCATGCCGTGGTGGCCCGGTGCCTGAACAAGACCGACCCGGTGCACAAGGTCACCATCATCCCCCGGGGCCGCGCTCTGGGCGTGACCATGCAACTGCCGACGGAAGACCGCTACAGCATGGAGCGGGAGCAGATACTGCAGAACATCGCCGTGTTGATGGGCGGCCGCATCGCCGAGGAAATCTTCATGGGCCACATGACCACCGGCGCCGGCAACGACATCCAGCGCGCCACCGAAATGGCCCGCCGCATGGTCACCGAATGGGGCATGTCCGACGAGCTGGGGCCCATGGTGTACGGCGAGAACGAGGGTGAGGTGTTCCTCGGCCGCTCCGTCACCACCCACAAGAACGTGTCCGAATCCACCATGCAGAAGGTGGACGGGGAGATTCGCCGCATCATCGACGAGCAGTACAAGCTGGCCCGCCGCCTGGTCGAGGAAAATCGCGACAAGATCGAGGCCATGACCAAGGCCCTGCTGGAATGGGAAACCATCGACGCCGACCAGATCGGGGACATCATGGCGGGCCGTCCTCCCCGGCCGCCAAAGCCGACCCAGCCGCCAGCGCCGCCGGCCGATG
>JAGUYQ010000013.1 GCA_020061285.1 Betaproteobacteria bacterium | reverse complement strand
GTGCCCTACCTGGCCCGCCTCGGCGTCAGCCACTGCTACGCCTCCCCCTTCCTCCGCGCCCGCGCCGGCAGCAGCCACGGCTACGACATCATCGACCACAACGCCTTCAACCCGGAAATCGGCACCCCCCAGGATTTCGAGCGCTTCTCCGACGCCCTGGCCCGCCACGGCATGGGGCTGATGCTGGACGTGGTGCCCAACCACATGGGGGTGCTGGGCAGCGACAACGCCTGGTGGCTGGACGTGCTGGAGCACGGCCCGGCCTCCCCCCACGCCGCCTATTTCGACATCGACTGGCGGCCCATCAACCCGGACCTGCGGGGCAAGGTATTGCTGCCCGTCCTCGGTGACCACTACGGACGCATCCTGGAAAACGGCGAACTGGCGCTGGATTTCGCCCCGGAGCGGGGGGAGTTCCACCTCCAGTATTATGAGCACCGCTTCCCCCTGGACCCGCGGGAATATCCCCGCATCCTCGGCCGCCGCCGGGAAGTGCTGGGCGCCCGGTTGGGCGCGGAGACCCCCTTGGCGCAGGAATACGAGAGCCTGACCGCCGCCTTCGGCCGCCTGCCGGAGCGTTGCGCCGACGAGCCGGAACAGGTGGCCGAGCGTGTGCGCGACAGCGCCGTCTACAAGCGCCAACTGGCCGAACTGTGCGCCAAGTCCCCGGACATCGCCGTCTTCCTCGCCGAAAACCTGGCCGAATTCAACGGCCAGCCGGGCAACCCGGAGAGCTTCGACGCCCTCCACGAACTGATCCGGGCCCAGGCCTACCGCCTGTCCTATTGGCGGGTGGCGGCGGACGACATCAACTACCGCCGCTTCTTCGACATCAACGACCTCGCCGGCCTGCGCATGGAAAACCCGGAGGTGTTCGAGGCCGCCCACCGCCTGGTGTTCCGCCTCCTGACGGAGGGCCGCGTGGACGCCCTGCGCATCGACCACCCGGACGGCCTCTACGACCCCCAACTGTATTTCCGCCGCCTCCAGTCCTGGCGCGACTGGCGCGCCGCCCAGCGGGACGAGGGGGAAACGAGCCTCTACCTGGTGGTGGAAAAAATCCTCGCCGACTACGAACGCCTGCCGGAAAACTGGGCGGTCCACGGCACCACCGGCTACGAGTTCGCCAACACGGTGAACGGCCTGCTGGTGGACGGGGCGGCGGAAAGAAAATTCGACCGCCTCTACACCGCCTTCACCACCGAGAGCCACGATTTCGCCGACGAGGTGTACCAGGGCAAGCGGCTCATCACCGAGGCCTCCATGGCCAGCGAACTGAACGTCCTCGCCAGCCACCTCAGCCGTATCGCCCAGGCCGACCGGCGCACCCGGGACTACACCCTCAGCAGCCTGCGCCGGGCCCTGGAGGAGGTGGTTGCCTGCTTCCCCGTATACCGCACCTACATCGCCGACGGCAGCCCGAGCGAGGAGGACCGCCGCTACATCGACTGGGCCATCTCCCTGGCCCGGCGCAACAGCCAGGCGGAGGACATCAGCGTCTTCGACTTCCTGCGCCAGGTGCTCACCCTGGACGGCATGGAGGACAAGCCCGAGCCCTACCGGACGGCGGTGGCGGTTTTCGTGGGGAAATTCCAGCAGTACACCGGCCCGGTGATGGCCAAGGGCTTCGAGGACACCGCCCTCTACCGCTACCACCGCCTGGCCTCCCTCAACGAGGTGGGGGGCGACCCGCGCCGCTTCGGCGTTTCCGTCGCCGCCTTCCACAAGGCCTGCCGGGACCAGGCCAAGCGCTGGCCCCATGCCCTCCTCGCCACCTCCACCCACGACAGCAAGCGCTCGGAGGATGTCCGCGCCCGCATCGACGTGCTGTCGGAAATTCCCTCCCTGTGGCGCCTGGCGGTACGGCGCTGGAACCGCCTCAACCGCAGCAAGAAAACCCTCATCGACGGCGTCCTCACGCCCTCGCGCAACGACGAATACCTGCTGTACCAAATCCTGGTGGGAAGCTGGCCGACGGAAACCTACACCGGCGAAACGGCGGCGGCCTACGCCGAGCGCATCGTCCGCTACATGCTGAAGGCCGTGCGGGAAGCCAAGACCGACAGCAGTTGGATCAATCCCAACGCCGCCTACGAAAAGGCCCTGGAAGGCTTCGTCCGCGCCATCCTCCAGCCGGGGCCGCGCAACCGCTTCCTCGACGACCTCATCGCCTTCCAGCACACCACCGCCCACTTCGGCGCCCTCAACAGCCTGTCCCAGGCCCTGCTCAAGCTGACCGCTCCCGGCGTGCCGGACATCTACCAGGGCAACGAAGTCCCGCGCCTGTGCCTGGTGGACCCGGACAACCGCCAGCCGGTGGATTTCGCCGCCCTGGACCGGAGCCTGGGGGAACTGGAACAGCTTTTCGGCCACGGCGCCAAGGAGGCGGAAGCCGTGCCCGCCCTGCTGGCCTCCCCGGCGGATGGCCGGGCCAAGCTGTACCTCACCTGGCGTGCCCTGCAACTACGCCGGGAGCAAGCGCAACTGTTCGAGCTCGGCGCCTACCAGACCCTGGACGCCCAAGGAGACCAGGCGGCCCACCTGTGCGCCTTCGCCCGCGTGCTCCAGGGGAATGTCGCCCTGGTGGT
>JAGUYQ010000300.1 GCA_020061285.1 Betaproteobacteria bacterium | reverse complement strand
TGATAATCCCTCGCCTACATTGCGGATTTTGCCGCGATCTGTTCGCGATTGTCGCCAAGACGCCGACTTTGTCAGGGATCCGACTGCCTGCAGGGGCCATGAACACTGGCGGCGGGCAGCCACCGGCGCAGCCTGAACCGCTTGCGGCAAACCCGATTATGCCTTAGTCTTTTGGATCATCTGCATGGTGTACAGGGATTGCGAGGTTTTCGTCCTGTGGCGTTCTGTCCGAAATTTCCCGACCCTTGTCTTCATCGGCTTGCGGAGTCGAATGCCGAGCATGCATTTTGATCGAC
This sequence comes from Betaproteobacteria bacterium, assembly GCA_020061285.1. The sequence goes on along the minus strand of JAGUYQ010000300.1, from coordinate 8,887 downwards.
CACCCGTCATTCTGCATCCCGGAATCCAGCACCTGGCCTGTCACGCGGCCTTTGTACAGGCCGGAATCATTGAACGAAGCCAAATGCCTTTCGCGATCTGGAGAAATACCCATGGCCAACCTGCTGACGAGACGGGAAAGGGGACAGATCACGTCCGACACCGTCATTTATTTCGATCACATCCCTAAATGCGCCGGAACCAGCATCTATTCCTGGTTCGAAGAGCAGGTGGGGACGGATCGTCTGCGCGGCATGTATATGAAGGAAGACCTGCTCGCCATGAAAAACGAGCCGGACCATCGGTGCAGGGTCGTCATCGGCCACTTCGTGCGGGGGATGCATCACTGCCTTCCGGCGGACAGACAGGCCACCTACTGCACCATGCTGCGCCACCCCGTGCGGACGGCCATCTCCAGCTATGTCTATGGACGCAAGCAATTCGCCCTGGACAACGACCTTGATATCGAGACCTATCTTTTGGAATATCGGCCCAACCCATTTACATGGCACCTCGGGCAGGACGACTTCGAAAAGGCAAAGGAGACGCTTTTTCAGACCTATTGCGCCTTCGGACTGGTGGAGCAGTACGACCGGTCCTTGCGCCATTTCGCCGCCACCCTGCTGCGGCACGACCACAGACCGCCCACTGCGCGGTGCAACGTCTCGGGATCGGGCGCGACCCCGGCCGTCCACCCCGAGATCCTGGCCCGTTTCCGGAGGCTCAACGCCGCTGATCTGGCGCTGTACGATCTTGCCGTTGAGGAGTTCCGCAAACGGACGGCGCAGGAGACCGCGACGGCCCCTCTCGTGGACATGGCGCCCCGGCCGGAGCGGGTGGAATACACGAAAACCTTCGAGGACGTCAGGCGCGCCCTGGAGGCGGACGACTACCCCCAGGCCATCTCCCTGCTGGCCAAGAAACACCTTGGGGACATGCCGCACCATATCCTGGCCCCGGCGGCGGTCCTGGCCGTCTCCCACAAGGACTTCGAGGCCGCCGGACGCCTGTTCGACCGCCTGCGTTCGAAATGCCCCTATTTTTACATGCGCGAATACGTGGACTATCTCCTGGCCATCCAGGACATCCCGCGCGCCATCGCCGCCGTGGAGGAGGAATGCCGCCAGTATGAGGACTGGCCGGACAGCCGCACGGGTTCCGATCTGTTCTGGTTCAAAGTCGAGGCCCTGTGTCTTCTGCTGTATGTCCGGCGCAAGGCCGCAGGCGTCCTCGACGCCGGGCTTCTGGCCAGACTTGAGGCCCTGTGCCGGTTTTCAGAGCATGCGACTTCCTGGCTCCTGGGAACCCTGATGCGTCTGGAGGAATACGCCGAGGTGCTTCGGCTGGTGGAGACGCCCGGGACCCTTCTGATTCCCGGGTCGGTGCGCTTTCGGATCCTGCTCAACGCGGCCAGGGCCAGTTTCGCCTTGGACAGGCTCCCCGAGTCCGCCGCCTATTGCCGAGAGGTGCTGGAACTCCAGCCATATGAAAGCTCGGCGATCATGCTGACCGTGCTCCTGCACCGGAAAAACGGCGGCCATGTCCGCGAGATAGCGCCATACGAGACCCTGGCCCTGACGTTTTCGAATCGGCGATTCACGCGCGGTATTGCCAAGGAACTCGCCGTGAGCCTGTATGCGGGCGGCTTTCCGGACAGGGCCTTCAAACTGGTGGACACCATCGGGGACGGGGCGAACACTGCGCAACTCGACGGCAACCCCGTGGACTGCCGTCCCATCCCCTTCGCGGACGCCGTCCTCGGGGATTTTGTGCTGATCAAGGCCGGTCCCCAGATGGTCTTCGATTATCTGGCCCGGGAGTTCGCCGCCCTGCGGGAGGGATCCTTCGACCTGGTGGGCGGACTCGCCGGACCTCCACCGGCGAACCTTCGCCGGGCATCGCCCTTCCTAAAGCCCCGCTACGAGCACGAACGCGACCACGCCGCCGTGATTTCAGGTCTCGGCCGCCGGGACTATGAGGCCGTGGTGGTTGTGCTGTCGGATTTCGACATCCAGGTCTACCGCGAGATTCTCACCCTGGCCCGGTCCCTGACAAACGGTCCGGTCTATCTGTATTCCTTCGATCACATGACCTGCGGCCGTCATCGGCGCAACCTGACACGCTACGCCTGAAGACGCGCCCGTCGGGCGGCGGCGGACAGCCAGTCCCTGCACGGCGGGATACTGCTGAAGGACGCGGTCCCGGGGATCTGGCAAAGCGAAATGATGCACGGAAAAAGGGAACCTGCTGTCGCGTTCCGCAAATAGTTCGGTATTATATTGCAGCCGTGGCTACCATGCAATGGCTTAAAAACACTGCTTTCGGGCAAACGAAGCACATGCTTCTTTGTGGAACACTACACTAGCGCGCGGACAACACTTCCAGGAACCGACGCATGGCCGGGAAAATATGGCGCTTGGCGTGATGCACCCGGTAGTAGCCGCGCTTGATGCACAGCCCGGGCAAAGGGATCTGACGTATCTCGCCGCGCTGCAAAGCCCCTGCAACCGCAAGCCTTGAGGTCACGGAAACCCCCAACCCCGCCTTGACGCATTGCAGGACGGCCAGGGTGGAATGCACAAGGATGCTCACCCGCAGTTCCCGGATGTCCATGCCCTGCCCGCGCAGGGCGTTCTCGAAGGCCAGCCGCGTTCCCGAACCCTGTTCCCGGATAACCCACGGCAGTCTGCGCAGCCTGTCCGGATCGAACCCCCCTGTGTCGGCGTCGTGCCCCTCCGCCTCCTGCGTCGGGGGACCGATGCAGATCAGGTCGTCCTCCATGAGCTGCTCGCAGGCCAGATCCGGATGATCGGACGGGGCGCCCACCAGTCCCAGGCTGAGATTGCCCTCGATGACCCGCTCGATGATCTCCTGGGTGTCGCCAATGACCAAAGCGATGGCCACCTCGGGATATTTGGCCCGAAACTCGGCGATCAGGCCGGGAAGGATATAGTGGGCGGGAATGGTGCTGCCGCCCACGGACAATTCCCCGGAGACCCGCTGCGTCAAAGCCAGGATCTCGGTCCGGGCGTTTTCCAGGCGGTCGAAGGCGTCCAGAGAGTGCTGGTAGAGGATGCGGGCCGCCGGAGTCGGCAACACGGTCCTGCCCAGGCGGTCAAAAAGCCTGGTGCCGAGTTCGCTTTCCAGGGCCATGATGTGGGCGCTGACCGTGGGCTGAGACAACAAAAGTTCCTCCCCGGCCCGGGAAAAGCTCTTGAGCTCATAGACTTTGCAGAATGCCTGAAGACGTCTGATATCCATGATGTCAATACTGTGTATTGGATTGCCCGATACAATGTGACAAAAAAAAGCAGGGCCGAGGCCCTGCTTTGTCATCTCACGCTTAGGCTTCCGCCGGGCCTTCGGTCTTGGGTACGTCCTTGACCTCGGCGGCGGGCGGGCTGCCTGCGGGCGTTTCGCCTGCACGTCGCGTCAGTTCGATGATGGCCAGGGGGGCGCAGTCGCCGACGCGCGGCAGGCCAAGCTTCACGACACGGGTATACCCGCCGTGCACCCCGGCAAAGCGCGGCCCGATCTCATTGAAGAGCTTGGCCACGAGCTGGTGGTTTTCCAAAACCTTGTAGGCCAGACGCCTGGAATGCAGGCTGTCGGTCTGGGACAGGGCCACCAGGCCGTCCGCCACCTTGCGCAACTCCTTGGCCTTGGCCTCGGTGGTGCGGATGCGCTCAAAGGTCAGGAGGGACCGGGCCATATTCCGAAAAAGGGCCTTGCGGTGCGGGGCGTTTCTGCCAAGCTTGCGGCCGGATTTGTTATGCCTCATCGACTTGCTTCCTCTTCAACCATTCCTGGTATTTCTGCTCGAAATTGTCGAGTTTCATGCCGAACTCAAGCCCCATGTCCTCAAGAACGCGGCGAATCTCTTCAAGGGATTTCTTGCCGAAGTTCTTGGTCTTGAGCATCTCCCCCTCGGAGCGCTGCATCAATTCGCCGACCAGCGTGATGTTGGCGCTTTTGAGGCAATTGGTGGCCCGAACGGACAATTCAAGCTCGTCAATGCTTTTGAACAGATTGGGATTGAGCTCGATGTCGTTGGCGCGACGGGCGCTTTCCGCCTCGGATTCATTCTCGTTGAAGTTGATGAAAACCGTGAGCTGCTCCTTGAGGATCTTGGCGCTGTAGGAGACGGCATCGTCGGGTGAGACGGAACCGTCGGTCCATACCTCAAGGATCAGCTTGTCATAGTTGGTCATCTGGCCGACGCGGGCCTGGTCCACGGTGTAGGCCACCTTCTTGACCGGGGTGTAGCTGGCGTCGAGCAGGATGAGACCGATCTCGCTTTCCAGTCCCTCGTGCATGTCGGCGGGGACATATCCCTTGCCCATGCGCACGTCGAGTTCCATACGCAACTCGCGATCCTCGGACAGGGTGCAGATGTGCTGGTCGGGTTCAAGAACGATGACGTTCTGATTTTCCTTGATGGCCGACGCCGTGACCGCCCCCTTGGTGTTCGCCGAGAGGATCAGGCGCTGCGACACGTCCGTGGTCATGGCCAGCCGGGTCTGCTTGAGATTGAGAACGATATCGGTAACGTCCTCGATCACCCCGGGGATGGTGGTGAATTCGTGCTGCACGCCTTCGATTCTGACAGCCACGATGGCCGCACCCTGGAGCGAGGACAGAAGCACCCGGCGAAGCGCGTTTCCGAGCGTGGTTCCGAAACCGCGCTCCAAGGGCTCGCAGATGAAGCGGCCGTAATTGGAACTGGATTGCAACTCGCGCACAAGCTTCTCGGGCTTGACGAGTTCGGCCCAGTTGCGGGTGTTGATCAGCCGGTCGCCGTTTCGGATGAGCATGTTCGACACCTTGCAAGACGCGTGATGCGTCCCTTACTTGGAATACAGCTCGACGATGAGCTGCTCGTTGATGGGGAACTGAATGTCTTCCCTGGTAGGCATGGCGTTGACCTTGCCCTTGAGGTTCTCGCCGTCCACCTCGAGCCAGGCCGGACAACCGCGACGGGCGATGACCTGCTGGGCCTCTTTGATGATGGGGGAGTTGCGGTTCTGTTCCCGAATGCCGACCATGTCCCCGGCCTTCACCTGGATGGACGGCACGGTGACCCGGCGGCCATTCAGGGTAAATATGCCGTGACGCACCAGTTGCCTGGCCTGGTTGCGCGAGTTGGCGAAGCCCATGCGGTAAATGACGTTGTCCATACGGCGCTCGAGAAAAATGAGCAGGTTGTCGCCGGTGACGCCCTTTTTCATGTCCGCGCGCTGGAAATAGGCCCGAAACTGCTCCTCAAGAATGCCGTACATGCGACGCACCTTCTGCTTCTCGCGAAGCTGCACCGCGTAGTCGCTCATTTTTTTGCGGATGCGTCCGTGCTGTCCAGGCGCATAGGGACGGCGCTCATAGGCGCACTTGTCCGTAAAACAACGGTCGCCCTTCAGAAAAAGCTTGGCGCCTTCACGACGGCACAGGCGGCATTTCGCTCCAGTATAACGTGCCAAGGGTTACCTCCTGATATGTACCTGCGGGTCCGGTCCCTGTGCCGGGACATCACGCGGCCGCCTGGGCGGCCGCAGGACCGTGGTGTTGTTCGCGCGAAACGTCGACCCTAGACCCTGCGCCGTTTGGGAGGACGGCAGCCATTGTGCGGGATGGGGGTGATGTCGCGGATGTAGCTGACCTTGAATCCGGCGTTGTTGATGGCCCGCATGGCGGCTTCGCGCCCGGAACCGGGGCCCTTGACCAGGATGCCCACGGTGCGCATGCCGTTTTCCTGGGCCTTGCGGGCCGCATTCTCGGCAGCGATCTGGGCCGCGAAAGGGGTGGACTTGCGTGATCCCTTGAAGCCCGCGTTCCCGGAAGTGGCCCAGCTCACCACATTCCCCCTCGGATCCGTGAAGGTGATGATGGTGTTGTTGAAGGTCGCCTGAATATGGGCAACCCCGGAGGGGATGTTCTTTCTTTCTTTCTTGCCTGCGCGGCGAGGTTTAGCCATGTCGCTTGCTCCAAGGGAAGTTTGGCGCCGCTCCCGGCTTTGCCGGGTGTCTGATCGCCTGGATTATTCGATTACTTTTTCTTCTTGCTCATGACCGAGCGGCGCGGACCCTTGCGGGTGCGCGAATTGGTGTGGGTGCGTTGCCCGCGCACGGGCAGGCCGCGACGATGCCGCAGGCCGCGATAGCACCCGATGTCCATGAGCCGCTTGATGTTGGCGGTCACGTCCCGGCGCAAATCGCCCTCGACCTTGACATTCTGCTCGATTTCCTTGCGGATGTTGTTGGTCTCTTCGGCGCTCAAGTCATCGCTGGACTTGGTCCAGTCCACGCCCGTGGCATCGAGGATGCGCAAGGCCGTGACCCGGCCGATGCCGTAAATATAGGTCAACGCGATATCCATCCGCTTTTTTCTGGGAAGATCAACTCCAGCGATTCTGGCCACGATAGTCCCCCTTATCCCTGGCGCTGTTTGTGCCGGGGATTCACGCATATCACCCGTAACACGCCGTGACGCTTAATGATTTTACAATTTGCGCACAGTTTCTTGATTGACGGCTTGACTTTCATCCTGGCTGCTCCATTGTCCGCCCGGGAACGTCTCCCGGTCGGGAGTTAGTCCCGAACGCTCAAAATCACGGGACCGTTTTTGGTGACGGCCACCGTGTGTTCAAAATGTGCCGCGAGACTACGATCCTTGGTCACTGCGGTCCATTTATCCGACAACACTTCAACATCCGGCCCGCCCGCAGTCACCATGGGCTCAATGGCCAAAACCATTCCGGGCTGCAAGGAAACCCGCTGGGCGCCGGCCGGTGCGAAATTCGGAACCTCTGGCTTTTCGTGAAGGTGCTTCCCGATGCCATGTCCAACAAAACGACGTACCACGGAGAAGCCCCGACCTTCAACATATTTCTGCACGGCTCGCGAAATGTCGTACAGGTCGTTACCGACCTCGGCCTGATCGATGCCCTGAAAAAGGGCGTCCCGGGTCACGGCCAAGAGCTTCCCGGCCACGTCGTCCACCTTCCCCACGGGTACGGTCAGGGCCGAGTCGCCAAAAAAACCCTTGTACACCACACCCATGTCGAAGCTGACCAGATCCCCCTCAGCCAGAACCCGCTCGGAGGGAAAGCCATGCACCACTTCCTCGTTCACCGAGCAGCACAACGCATACGGATAGCCCAGGTAGCCTTTGAAGGCGGGTTTCACCTTGTACGCGTCGCACAACTTCAGTGCCCGCTCTTCGAATTCCAGGGTCCGCACCCCCGGGGCCACCTGAAGACGCAATTCCTCCAGGATGGCGGCCACGATGCGGCCAGCCTCACGCAACAGCCCGATCTCGTTTTCGTTTTTGAGGTAGATACCTCGGAACTTCTTCAAAACGAGTGCCTGCCCTTGACTCTCCCCTTGGACATAAGCCCTTCGTATTGCCGGGAGATAAGGTACGATTCGATCTGCCCCATGAAATCCATGGCCACGCCGACAACAATCAACAGGGATGTGCCGCCGAAATAAAACGGCACGTTGAAATGTTGGATCAGCATCATGGGCAAAACGCACACGGCGGAGATGTAAATGGCGCCCCACAAGGTGATCCGCGTCAACACCCGGTCGATGTATTCCCTGGTCTTGGCCCCGGGGCGGATGCCGGGGATGAATCCGCCCTGCTTGCGCAGGTTCTCGGCAATGTCCTTGGGATCGAAGATGATCGCCGTATAGAAGTAGCAGAAAAACACGATCATCACCACAAAGAGCAAATTGTACACCACGTTTTCCGGACTGAAATAATGCGCGATGTCGCTCAGCCACTCCACCTGGGAAAAATTGGCGATGGTGGCCGGAAAAAGCAGGATGGACGAGGCGAAAATCGGCGGAATGACCCCGGCCGTATTGATGCGCAACGGCAGATGGGTGGTCTGCCCGCCGTACATCTTCCGCCCGACCATTCGCTTGGCGTACTGGATGGGGATGCGCCGCTGTCCGCGTTCGACGAAGATGATCACGCCCAGGACGGCCACCATGAGGGCCACCAAAAGCAGGAACACGAACAGGCTCAGTTCGCCTGCGCCCAACAACTGGAAGGTATTGATGGTGGCCCGGGGGAACCCGGCCACGATACCTGCGAAAATGATAAGCGAGATGCCGTTCCCGATGCCCTTGCCCGTGATCTGCTCGCCGATCCACATGAGAAAGACCGTGCCGGTGCACAGGGTGGTCATGGTCATGAGCTTAAATCCCCAACCCGGATCCAGAACGACGGGGGCGCCGGTGGGACTGGCCATGCTCTCCAGACCCACGGCGATGCCGAAACCCTGCACCACGGAGATCAGCACCGTCCCATACCGCGTGTACTGCGTCATCTTCTTCTTTCCGGCCGCCCCATCCTCCTTCTGCATCCGGGCCAGCTCCGGGCTGACCACGGTCAAAAGCTGGATGATGATGGAGGCCGAAATGTAGGGCATGATCCCCAGGGAGAAGATGGACACGTTCCCGAGCGCGCCGCCCGAGAACATGTCGAAGAGCCCGAACAGGGTATTTTTGGCGGTCTCGAAAAAATCGGCCAATGCGGCGGCGTCAACGCCCGGAACAGGGACATGCACGCCGATGCGGTACACGGCCAAAAGGAGAAAGGTCCACAAGAGCTTGTTTTTAAGCTCCGGAAGCTTCGCCAGATTCTCTACGCCAGTAAGGGCCACGTATTTTCCACCTTCTAGGACGAGACGGGTTCCGAAGCGTCCTTCGCTTCAAGGATGACGGCCTTGCCACCGGCAGCCACGATCTTTTCAGCCGCCTTGGCGCTGAACCGATGCGCCTCGACGCTGACTGCGGCGGCTTCGCCACGGCTCAGGATCTTGACGGGCACGTTTTTCGAGCACAGCCCGCTGGCGTAGATGTCATCCAGGGTGATTTCGGTCTTCCC
>JAGUYQ010000289.1 GCA_020061285.1 Betaproteobacteria bacterium | reverse complement strand
GGGCGATGGCCAGGGGTTTCTGGCCGGCGTCGGCGTCGAAATACTCGGCGCCGATTTGCTGGGCCAGGGCCTTGAGCTGATCCATGGCGGCAGGACGGTAAACATCGCAACTCACCAGCAGGACCTTCTTCTTCATCCGCTCCTTGAGCAGCTTGGCCAGCTTGGCGGAACTGGTGGTCTTGCCCGAGCCCTGCAAACCGGCCATCAGGATCACCGCCGGCGGCACGGCGGCCAGGTTGAGCTCGGCGTTCGCCCCCCCCATGAGAGCCGTCAGTTCCTCGTGGACGATCTTGATCACCGCCTGGCCCGGCGTGAGGCTTGTCAGCACGTCCTGCCCCAGGGCGCGCTCCTTGACGTGGGCGATGAAATCCTTGACCACCGGCAGGGCCACGTCGGCCTCCAGCAGCGCCATGCGCACTTCCCGCAGGGCATCCTGGATATTGGTTTCGGTCAGGCGGGCTTGGCCGCGCAGGGTTTTGAGCACGCCGGAAAGGCGGGAGGTGAGATTATCGAACATCGGTCTGCCCAAACTTCCTATTGTCATTAGTCCCGGTCCGCGTCCATGTGTTCGCGGCGGTTCTGGTGTAAACTTCTGCAAAAGTTGGATTTTACTATATGCAAGCCATGATTCCCTACTTGGCCGTCGCCTTGTTCTATGCCGGACTGGGCGTTTACTTCTGGCGCCGGACCTGGCACGCCGGCGTCTATGGCGGCACGGCCGTCCGCAGCCCCACCGCCCACTGGATGCGCAGCCTGGCCATCCTGCCCCCCTTGGCGGGACACGGCCTGCTGCTGCACGCCGCCGTTTTCTCTCCTTTCGGCCTGGATTTCGGCCTCGGCAACGCGGTTTCCGTCCTCGCCTGGCTGACCGTCGCCACCTATTGGCTGGTCAACCTGCGCTACCGCATGGAAGCGATGCTGGCCCTGGCCCTGCCCATCGCCGCGGTCGGCTCCCTGTTGCCGGTTCTGCTGCCCTCCAGCCACCTGCTGCCCCACGCCAGCCTGCCCCTGTTCAAGCTGCACTTGGCCATCTCCATGCTGGCCTACAGCCTGCTCGCCATCGCCGCCCTCCATGCCCTGCTGATGGCCCTGGTGGAGCGCCGCCTGCACGAAAAAACCCTCCTCGCCACCTTCGTCGGCATGCCGCCCCTGCTGACCATGGAGCGGCTGCTGTTCCAGATCATCACGGCGGGGTTCGTATTGCTGACCCTGACCCTGCTCAGCGGCGCCCTGTTCTCCGAGGAACTGTTCGGCAAGCCCCTCCAGTTCAGCCACAAGACAGTGTTCGCCATCGTTTCCTGGGCCGCCTTCGCCGCCCTGCTGGCGGGTCGTCATGTCTATGGCTGGCGCGGCCGCACCGCCATCCGCTGGACCCTGGCCGGCTTCGCCCTGCTGCTGCTGGGCTACCTGGGCAGCAAATTCGTGCTGGAAGTTCTTCTCAACCGCCCGTGACGCCGCCCCGGAAAACCCCATGTTCGCCACCGTGAGGACTTAAGGCTTGGACGATATCCCCTTGAGCGTCCTCGTCGGCGCGTTCGTGGTGCTGCTGCTGCTTTCCGCCTTCTTTTCCACCTCCGAGACCAGCATGATGGCGGTGAACCGCTATCGCCTCAAACACCTGGTGCGGGACGGCCACCGCGGCGCGCGTCTCGCCTCCCGCCTGCTGGAAAAAACCGACCGCCTGCTGGGCGTGATCCTGCTGGGCAACAACTTGATCAACACCGCCGTCGCCACCCTGGGCACGGTGATCACGGTGCGCCTCCTCGGTTCCAACGAACTCGCCCTGTCCGTCGCCACCCTGGGGGTGACCTTTTCCATCCTCATCTTCAGCGAAGTGACCCCCAAGGTGCTAGGGGCCACCTATTCCGAGCGCATCGCCACCTCCGTCAGCTACGTGCTCACCCCCTTGCTGCGCCTGTTCTATCCGGTGGTGTGGTTCGTCAACCTCTTCGTCCAGGCGCTGCTGCGGCTGATGCGCCTGAAACCCCTGAGCAGCGGCGCCGCCCAGCTCGGCATGGACGAGCTGCGCACCCTGGTGCTGGAGGCCGGGGGCTTCATCCCGGAAAAGCACCAGAGCGTCCTGTTGAACATCTTCGACCTGGAAAAGAGCACCGTAGACGACGTCATGACGCCGCGCCACCAGATCGAAGCCATCGACCTCAGCGACCCCCTGGAGCAAATCCTCCATCAGGTGTCCACTTGCTACCATACCCGGCTGCCGGTCTACGAGGGCGCCCTGGACAACATCGTCGGCATCCTGCATGTGCGCAAGGTATTGCACGTGACCCAGAACGAGGAATTCACCCTGGAAGAGCTGCGCAAAATCATCCGCGAGCCCTATTTCATCCCCAGCGGCACCCCCCTGTTCTCCCAAATCCAGCATTTCCAGCAAAACCAGCGGCGCGTCGGCCTGGTGGTGGACGAATACGGTGAGTTGCTGGGCATGGTGAGCATGGAGGATATCCTGGAGGAAATCGTCGGCGAGTTCACCACCCACTCCCCCGGCCAAGTCAGCAGCTTCATGCCCCAGCCCGACGGCAGTTGGGTGGTGGACGGCGGCGTGCTGCTGCGGGACCTCAACCGCAAACTGGGCCTGGCTTTCCCCCTCTCCGGCCCGAAAACCCTCAACGGACTGATTCTGGAGCACTTGGAAGACATTCCGGAGAGCGGCACCAGCCTCAAGGTAGGCGGCCACGCCCTGGAGATTCTCCAGACCCAGGACCGGGCGGTGAAGACGGTGCGTATTTTTCCCGCCGCCGACACGCAGTAAGTGCTTAATCTTCCTTTACAAGCCTGCGTCTTGCGGGCATCATTTGAACCGATTTGACAGGTTTTTCGGGGATCCAGAAAAACAACATGGCGGCACCTTCCACAAACTTGACCGGGCTGGCTTACGCCCTGGTGCAACAGGGGCTGATGACGGAAGCTGACGCGGAAACCGTCCACGCCCAGGCCAAGAGCAACGGCAGCACTTTCGTCTCCCAGGCGATCAAGGACAACAAGCTCAAGGCGCTGGACATCGCCGAATTCACCGCCCACACCTTCGGCTATCCCCTGCTGGACCTCGATACCTACGACTTGGAGCATACCCAGCCCGAACTGCTGGACGCCCGGCTGCTCCAGTCCCACCGCCTTATCCCTCTTTACCAGCGCGGCAACCGGGTTTTCGTCGCCACCGCCGACCCCACCGACCAGCACGCCCTGGACGCCATCAAATTCAAGACCAGCCTGGCGGTGGAACCGGTAGTGGTGGAAGACACCAAACTGGGGAAGCTTCTCGCCAAGCTGGTGGAAGCCATCGACACCACCCTGCAGAACATCGGCGGCGACGACGTGGACCTGGAATTCGCCGACGAAGAGGCCATGGCGAGGAAGGAGACCGAGGCCGCGTCGGAAATCGACGACGCCCCGGTGGTGAAATACATCCAGAAAATCCTCCTCGACGCCATCAATGCGGGGGTGTCGGACATCCATTTCGAACCCTACGAAAAGTTCTACCGCATCCGTTACCGCATGGACGGCATTTTGTACGAAACCGCCCAGCCCCCCCTGGCGATCAAGGAAAAAATCGCCTCCCGCATCAAGGTGATCTCCAAGCTGGATATCGCCGAAAAGCGCGTCCCCCAGGACGGGCGGATGAAGCTGGTGCTATCCAAGAACCGCTCCATCGATTTCCGCGTCAGCACCCTGCCCACCCTGTGGGGAGAAAAAATCGTGATGCGGATTCTCGACCCCTCCAGCGCCACCCTGGGAATCGAGGTGCTGGGCTACGAACCGGAGCAGCAGCAGGCCCTGCTCAACGCCATCAAGCGCCCCTACGGCATGGTCCTGGTGACCGGCCCCACCGGCAGCGGTAAGACCGTGTCCCTCTATACCTGCCTCAACATTCTCAACGAGCCGGGGATCAACATCTCCACCGCCGAAGACCCGGCGGAAATCAACCTCGGCGGCATCAACCAGGTGAACGTCAACGAAAAGGCCGGGCTCACCTTCGCCGCCGCCCTCAAGTCCTTCCTGCGCCAGGACCCGGACATCATCATGGTGGGCGAAATCCGCGACCTGGAAACCGCCGACATCGCCATCAAGGCGGCCCAGACCGGCCACATGGTGCTCTCCACCCTGCATACCAACGACGCCCCCGCCACCCTCACCCGCTTGATGAACATGGGCGTGGCTCCCTTCAACATCGCCTCCTCGGTGATCCTGATCACGGCCCAGCGCTTGGCCCGCCGCCTGTGCAAATGCAAAGTGCCGACGGACATCCCCAGGGAAGCCCTCTT
>JAGUYQ010000153.1 GCA_020061285.1 Betaproteobacteria bacterium | reverse complement strand
GGGGCGGTTACCGGCCTGCAAGCAGATGGCTTGGCGTAGGGTGGCGATTTCCAGGCCCACGTGGCGGGGTGCTGCGGGCTTATCCTCCGGCACCTCCCAGGCAAGGTGTTCCCTCAAGTAGTTTTCGGCCTGCTCCACGAGGGTGATCATCCGCTCATAGGCTTCGCGGGCGCTGTTGCCGAAGGAAAAAATTCCATGATTAATCAAAACCATGCCGATTGTTCTTGAAGTCAGGCTATGGCTTGCCGCCGCAGCGCAGCACTTGGCCAGTTCGAAACCGGAACTGCGGAAGGGGATGATCAGCACGTCGTTACCGTACAACTTGCGGATGTGTTCCTCGCCATGTTCCGTGTTTCCCACCGCCAGCAGACTGTCGGCATGGGTATGGGCGACGAAGGGGAAGGGTAGCAGGGCGTGGAGCAGGGTTTCGATGGAGGGTGTCGGCGCCTTGGCTCGCGTCATGGCGCAGGCAAAGGCGTTCAGCAGGGCGGGGGAGGGGAGGTCGTCCAGTTCCAGCAGGGGCAGAACCTGTTGCAAGCGGACGGGGGAGAAACTGTCCCGGTCCACCGCTTCCAGGCTGGTTCCACTGCCTTTGACGTAGAGAATCTCTTCTTCTTCGCCGAACAGGTTCTTTTCGCGCACCTTGGCCGAGGTGTTGCCGCCCCCCAGCAGGACCAGGGAATGGTCTTCTCCCAGCAGACGGGAGAGGTACACCAGTAGGCCCAACTCGTCTTCTTTACCGGTCAGCTCGGATTCGTTCCAGCGGCTTTTCATTTCTTAGCAAACACCCTAAAATGGATTCATTCTAATCAGTAACGCGATATTTTTAACGACATTTCAATAAAATATCACTGTGTTTTGTTTTTAAATGATCTTTTAGCAGGAGGATTAAATGGCGATGAACGGGGTAGGTGGGGGCGGGGCTTCCCAACTTTATCAGATGCTGGAACTGAATAAACAGTTGAACACCCAGGCTTCCCAGCGTAGCGTCCAGATGACGGAAAAGGTGAAAGCCACCGCTTCCGCCGTGATCGATCTCAGCATTGCCAACCAACAGCGTGCCGTGGCGGCGGGCAGCAACAACCTTTCTCAACTGGGAAAAACGATCAACACTACCGCCTGAAGGGTATGAGGCCACGCCGGGTAAGCTTGGCGTGGCTATTTTCCCTCTTTATTGCCGGGTGCTTTCTGGCATTGGATGATGCCCTGGGCCACTCTTTGGGTGCCGAGGACACCGGAATCCAGGCCTTCGGTGAACTCCAGGACCTGGTAGCCGTTGTAGCCTTGGGTGGAGACGATTTGCTCGGCGCGGTACTTGAAAAGCTGCGCCGCTTCGCCGTCGCCGCCGGAAGAGAAGGTTTTTTTCCGCAGGAAGATTCGATATTTGTCACCGCCGATAGGCATCGCCTCCAAGGACCAACTGGGGAGCAAGGCATTGATGGTGGCTGCGGTGGTGACGCCGAGGATCACCGGGTTGATGCCGGGCACCATGGAATAAGGCGTGGTCAGCATCGAGGAAGTGAAGCCGAAATTTCCGTAGGTATCAGGCGTGTTGGGGGTTGTGTTGCATCCGGCCAAAACCAGCATGCCCCCCAGGGCGCACAGGGAAGCGCCGCGCTTCGTGGTGATGGATATCCCGCTCATGGGGCCATTTAACTACAAGGCTGGCGCGATTGGCAAGCCGACGCTCTGCCATCTGGCCGGTATAATCGGGCTCTGGACGACAACGGGGGATTTTCCATGCAACAGCGGCACCATGTTCTGAGCCTGGCTACCCGAGGCAAGGGCCTGTATGAGTTCACCGGGGAGGTGCTGGGTTGGGTGATGGATACGGGACTTCGCAACGGCCTGCTGACCCTTTTCGTGCGCCATACTTCCGCCAGTCTGTTGATCCAGGAGAACGCCGATCCGACGGTGCAGGCCGACTTGGAGCGATTCCTGTCCCGCCTCGTGCCGGACGGCGACCCGATTTTCCGCCATCGCATGGAAGGGCCGGACGATATGTCGGCCCATGCCCGCACTGCCCTGACCCAGGTTCACCTGTCCGTCCCGTTGGTGGACGGGGCTCTGACCCTGGGTACCTGGCAGGGAATCTTTCTTTTCGAGCACCGGATAGACCCCCAGCAGCGACAAGTCATGTTCCATTTATTGGGGGAGTAATTTTTCGGAATTACCCCCAGGGTTTTGTGTAGAATATGGCCCTTTCTCAACCTACCGGCAAGGGGTGGCATGGCTGACAAGCTGGCGATGATGCTGCTGACGCTCGATCCCGAGCGCCCCCATCTGTGCGGCACCCCGTTCTTTCAAGCGGCGGCGGCGGCGTCCATGGACGTGGACGTGGAAGTGTATTTCTCCAGCCGGGCGGTGCGTTTGCTGGTGAAGGGCGTGGCCGACAGGATTTATCCCGGCGAGAGCCAGCACAAAACGGTATACGAATTCATGAGGGACGCTGCCAAGCTGGGGGTGAAGTTCTATGCCTGCGGCGGCGGCTTGCCCGAACTCGGCGTCAAGGAAGAGGATTTCATTCCCGAGTGCACCGGTATGGCCGGTGCCGCGGCCTATATCCAGCGCGTCATGGACGACGAATGGAAGGTGCTCAGCTACTGAGCCGCGCTGCCGTAATGGCGGTGGATGTAGCCCATCAGCCGGATAAATGCCGGTTCCAGTTCATCCGCTAGAATCACCAGCTTCTCACGATCGGCTGCTTTCGCCGCCGCTTCCGTTTTCCGCGCCAATTCAGTCATTTCATCCGCCAGGATATAGGCGGATGCACCCTTGATTTCATGGCTGAGCCGTGCGGCCACGCCACTGTCCCCCATTGCCGCTGCCTGGGCCAATTGTTCCAGCAAGGGGGCCGTGGTGGAAAGGTACAGTTCCAGCAATTCCCACACCGTTGTTTCGTCCCGGCGAAAATTCGCCCGCAGGCGTTCCAGGTCCAGGGGCTCGGAGGGAAGGTCGGCATTTTCTTGCCTTTCTTCCCGTGGCAGCCGATCCCAGGTCACAAGGGCTTCGCGCAACACCTCCATGCGGAGCGGCTTTTCCAGGTAGTCGTCCATGCCGCTGGCCAGGCAGCGTTCCCGGTCGCCGGAAAGGGCATTGGCGGTCATGGCCAGGATGCGTGCCTTGAAAGCGCGGTGCTGTTCCTCCTCGAGTTGACGGATCCGACGGGTGGCCTCGAAACCATCCATCTCCGGCATCTGGCAGTCCATCAGGATAATGTCGTAAGCAATTCTCTGGGCCGCTTCCACCGCTTCCAGGCCATCGGCTGCCATGTCCGCCCGTAACCCCAGTTTGTTCAGCATATAGAGAGCCACTTTTTGGTTCACCGGGTTATCCTCCACCACCAGGATATGGCAGGAATGGGCGAGAGGGGCGGGCTCGGCTTGGAGGGGTAGTCTGGTTTCATCCTCATCCGTCAGGCCGAAAAGAGCGCCGAGGGCATAATAAAGCCGCTCTCGCCGCACCGGCTTGCTCAGGCAGGTATCGACGGGGCTTTCCCGCAAGGGGCGTTGCCTTTGTTTGTCGGCGATAGCGGTGAGCAGCAGGATTTTAAGCGTCGGCAGGCGGGATTTGGCCTGTTTCAGCAGGCCGTCCGCGTCAGGCAAGGCGATATCCAGTACCAGAACATCAATGCCGGTTTCGAGCTTATCCAATGTTTCTGCATAAGACGAGGCCATCGAGGTTTGCTCGCTCCACCTCAATAGGTGGGGAGCCAAGGCTTCCGCCAAGGCGGTAGAAGGCGTGGCGAGCAAGAGGCCGCAGGGGGACGGTGAGGTTGGCGTGGGTTCTTCTGCTTGGATGGGGAATTCGATGGTGAAGCCGAAGGTGCTGCCCTTGCCGGGAGCGCTTGCCACGTGGATGTCCCCGCCCATGCGCTCGCACAATTGGCGGGAGATGGTCAAACCCAGGCCGGTGCCGGCGAATTTCCGGCTGGCCGAGCCGTCCACCTGGGAAAAAGGTTGGAACAGACGCTGCTGGCCTTCCTCGCTGATGCCGATACCGGTGTCGCTAACGGCGAAACGCAGGGCGACAGCGGATTCGGTGCGGGTTTCCTCACGTACCCGGATGACCACTTCCCCATGAGCGGTGAACTTCACGGCGTTGCCTACCAGGTTGACCAGTATCTGGCGCAAACGGCCCGGGTCCCCGCGCAGCCGGTCGGGTATTCCCGGCGGAATATCGCACACCAGCTCCAGGCCCTTGCTCTGGGCCTGTTCAGCCAGGAGTTCGGCCACATCCTCCACCGTTTCCGCCAGGTTGAAGGCGACGATTTCCAGCTCCAGCTTGCCGGCCTCGATTTTGGAGAAATCCAGGATGTCGTTGATGACGG
>JAGUYQ010000014.1 GCA_020061285.1 Betaproteobacteria bacterium | reverse complement strand
GTCGTGCGAAGGCCATGCTCCAGCCCGGGGCGTCACCGGCCAGGGACTGGAACACCGCCGACCACGCGCCGCCTTCCGGACCGCCCCAAAGCGTCCGGTCCATGCCGCGGCGACCGCCGGAATTCACATGAAATCCTTGGCCGGAACATCCCTGGACGGACAAACCGGCAGGACGCGGCACGGCAAAACCGCACTGCAGCGGCCGCCGCATCCCGCATCCAGACCATCGCCGGACGGGATCATTCCCAGAAGCCGTCGTGGCGGAAGGTCAGGGTGCGCTGGCAGCAGACCGGACAGACGTAGCCGCCCTCAAAAAGCGCCGCCACGCCCCGGCCGTCCGGGAGGTTCCAGGAGACCACTGCCGGGCCGGGCTTTTCCGGGGCCAGGGTGGGGTCGTTGTAAAACGCCATGTCCGAAGCCGGGCAGTCCCCGGCCCCGGCGGCCGGGTCCAGGAGGTTGCCCAGGACAATGGTCCGGGCAGTCCGGCACAGGGCCGGAAAGCGGCAGACGGTGCGAAAGTTCGTGAGCCCGCCGAAGAGGAACATGCGCTCGCGCTGGTAGCCGCAGGGACAGGAGGCGGAGACGATGGCCCCGGACTGGGCCGGGGAGGGGACGGCCAGGAGAAGCACCGGCAGGGTGAATAGGGCGGCCTTGGCGCACCGCGCCAGGAGGCCGGAGATGAAGCGGCCCAAAAAGCGGGAACGCCTGGGCGCGGTTGGCGTGTCGGTTCGCATCCTGATGCTCCTCCTTCCACCAAGTTTCTGGGCAAACATAGCCTTCCCCCGGGAAAAAGGGAATCCGGTCGGCGGGCAAAGGGCACATTGGAGTCGTTTTATTGCGATGGAGAATACCATGCCGCATCATAAGGAGGAGGTCGGTGGCATGGGAACTGACTCCGTATTCCACGGTCCTTGAGCCCGCGGAATACGCGAACGTGGGAGGATGGCCTGGGGCAGGGAGCACACCTGGATCGGAAATTTGGATTACGCCCAAATGTGTCCCAGCGTACAGACCTGTCGAAAAACCCGGGCTAACATGCATAGAAGTCGAAAACCCCAAATCGCGACCGGAGGCAGACATGCTTCAAACAATCGCCATCATCCTTATCGTTCTTTGGCTCCTGGGCTTGGTTACCTCCCACGCCATGGGTGGATTCATCCACATACTTTTGGTCCTTGCTCTCATCATGCTCGTTATCAGAGTCATTCAGGGGAGGCGGATTTGACCGTTTCACAACGCGAGGCGTCGGGCCCGACACATATTCGGCTCGATAGGATGTTTTCAACGATGCAACAAAATACTGTGAATTATTGAAAACATCCTTGTCAAACCCGAAAAGGCGACTTGCTACCCCATCGGCAGCACCGGCGGCTTCCCCGACATGGCGAAGGACGATGTCACCATCCCGGTCAACCAGTTCCAGATCAAGGAAAACTCCAAGAGGGTATGAACATGGCAAACAAGAACATCGTTTTTGCATTCCTATTCGCCTTTTTGCTGGTCGCCTCCGTGGGCTTTGCCGCGACGACCGCGGAATCCACCGGCGAGTATGTCGACGACAGTATAATTACCGCGAAGGTCAAGGTGGCAATTTTGCAGGAATCTTCCTTGAAATCACTTGAAATAAACGTCGAAACATACAAAGGCGTTGTTCAATTGAGCGGTTTCGTCAGCACTCAGGCGAACATCGACCTCGCGGTCAGGGTCGCGCTGACAGTCGCCGGCGTGCAGTCCGTCAAAAATGACATGCGCCTCAAGTGAGAGATCCCCGGCAAGGACGAAAGAATTGGCAACGCATGGAATACAACGCTTGAGGCTTATGAGCAAAATGCCGCGGGTTCATGATGCCGGGCGACCGAAGGGGCGCTGGCATAAACCGCTTCTCAGACGCTCCCGGCCTCAGCCTCGAGTCGCCAGGCCTGAGACACCGCGCAGAGCCGTTTGGATATGCGTTTAAGGCGGGGAGAGCAAACCAATGCCCTCCTCCTGTGAATCTGAAATGGATAGCGATGGAAAGGAGACTGTCATGGACAAGAATCAAGTCAAAGGTCGCGCCAAAGAAGTGAGCGGCACGGTTAAGGAAGCCGTCGGCAAAATCGTGGGCGATGAGAAGATGGAAGCCGAAGGCAACATCAAGAAAAACGTGGGCAAGGTACAGGCTGCGTACGGCGACGCCGTGAGCGACATAAAGAAACATAACTAACCCTCAACACAGCCGGTGGGCTCAAGCTCACCGGCTGCCCCGGAGAGGGCGGCTGGTTGGAATTGCTGGAATTCTGATTGAGCTTGGCCTGAAGCCTTTCAAATTCGGCTTTCAACCTTCGGCTTTCCAGGTTCAGATCATGGACGAAGCCCAACATGGGACATGGCGAGTTCATGACAACTTCTTCGCTGACGCCCTCCCAGGGACTTGCCCGCGCTAATCGCCGTGCTGCTGGCGTTGACCGCAGCGCTCTCCAACCACGCGCCGCTTCACCAGATGACGGAAGCCGAGCCCGCCGAGCAAGGGGCGGCGGCTGATCTCGCGCTGGAGGTGAACGAACGATTAGATACAACCCAAACATTGAGTAACGAGAATCGCGAAATGATATTCCAAAACGCCCGTAACGCGCTTGCGTGCTCCCAGCTCAACCCTGAGACCGAGGGGGAATCATGGGCGATGCCAGGGCGTGGCCGGTGTTGGAAGATCGATCGAGTTGGCGATCATCCATGTATGTTTGGCGATTCGTAAGTCTTTCGTGACTGAATTACGTAAAAGAGGAGGAAGGGACATGACACAGAAGAGTACTCTGCTCACCATCGAATCACTAACCGAGTTAACATCGGTTCATCAGCCGCCGTGTCTCTCGCTTTACCAGCCGACCCATCGGCATGGTCCCGAAAATCAGCAGGATCCGATCCGGTTTCGCAATCTGGTAAAGGAGCTTGAGGCATCGCTTCGGCGAATGTATCCGACCGCCGAGGCCCGCCTCCTTTTGGAATCGTTTGAAAAGCTCGCTCGAGATCAAGCCTTCTGGAACCATACGCTGGATGGATTGGCCGTACTCGGTGGGCCGAGCCTGTTCCGCGTGTTCCGGCTTCAGCGGTCGGTCGTCGAATTGGCGATCGTGGCCGACAGCTTTCATACCAAGCCTTTACGAAGCTTTCTACAATCGGTCGACCGTTATCAGATTCTTGGATTGAGCCTCCAGAAGATCCAACTTTTCGAAGGGAACCGTGACACGCTTGATGAGATCGAACTGGCTTCGGAAGTCCCGCGTACGATCACCGAGGCGCTGGGGACGGAGTTGACCGAACCGCATCAGACCGTCGCCTCCTATGGCGGGGTCGGTGGAGATAGCATGCCGATGCGTCATAGCCATGGGGGGAAGAAGGATGAGACCGACATCGATGCGGAGCGGTTCTTTCGCGCCATCGACCGCGCCGTGATGGAGCACCATAGCCGACCGTCGGGTCTGCCGTTGATCCTGGCGGCGTTGCCGGAACATCATGATCTTTTCCACCGGGTCAGTCATAACACGCTTCTGATGGCTGAAGGACTCGCTACAAACCCCGATACACTGTCCATTGACGAGCTCCGCAAACGCGCGTGGCTGGTCGTCGAGCCACATTATCAGGCGTGGCTGGCGGCGCTGGTCGACGAATTTGCAGCGTCGAAGTCCAAGGGGCTTGGCAGTGACGACCTCGTCCAGGTTGCTCAGGCGGCCGCCGCCGGGCGGGTCGCCACACTGCTGATCGAAGCCGACCGACAGATTGCCGGTAGGCTCGACGATTCCACAGGTCTGGTCGAAGCCGCCGATCTGAGCCACCCGCAAGTCGATGACCTGCTCGACGATCTGTGCGAACTGGTCGGGAAGAAGGGTGGCGCGAGCATGGTCATTCCGGCAGAGCAGATGCCGGGGCGCACCGGACTGGCCGCCACCTATCGGTATTGAGCCAAGTCAGTACGGTGGCGCCAAGAGCGGCATAAAGAAACATAACTACCCCGCAACCGCCGCGCACGCCCCCTTCGATCTCCAAACGCCAAACAGCCCGGCTGATTTCTCAGCCGGGCTGTTTGGTTTGAAACAAGCCCTGGCGGCGACCTACTTTCCCACGCATGAATACGCAGTATCAT
>JAGUYQ010000314.1 GCA_020061285.1 Betaproteobacteria bacterium | reverse complement strand
TATCGGGCCAAGGAAGCCGGCCGCAACCGTGTAGCCCTTGCTTCCTTGAGCTAAACTGAAGCCAGAAGCCCCTTCCCGGCTTTAGGAGGAGATGTGCCATGGCTCAATTGCTTTCCCTTTCCCGAGCTGCTCGATTGGTGGGTGTGGCGCGCGGCGCGTTGCAGAAAAAAATCAAACTCGGCGAACTCCAGTCCTTCGACGGCATGGTCGAAGCGGATGAATTGTTGCGTGTATATCCCGGCGCGCAACTGGAGGACGACTCGGAGTGGGAGCGGGTGGCCCGGATCAAGGACCGCGCTTTCGGCAAACGGGTTTTCGAGCGTTCCTTGCCCGACAAGGAGGTGCTGGCGGCCCGCATCCACGAGGTCGGCCGGGAACTGGCGGAAAGCAAGGGGCAGGTGGCGTTCTACCGCGATTTGCTGGACCGCCTGGGGGGGAAGCTGACAGCGTTCGGCGCCGGTGAAGGAGAAAAAAACATGGCGGAACAACTCAAGAAATGGCTGGGGCAGGA
This sequence comes from Betaproteobacteria bacterium, assembly GCA_020061285.1. Next base: position 4,392 of record JAGUYQ010000314.1, on the reverse strand, counting down.
ACTTGACCAGGGAGTCGGCGCCGTTCCTCCCGGCTTGGCGGGGCGGGACAGCTACCTGCGGGTGGTGGCGGCCCAAGTTACGCTCCTGCCGAGCAAGCGGGAGTTTTTTCTCGAGGGCAACGATACCGTGCTGGAGGGCGCCTTGCGGGCCGGGATACCCCTCGGCTACGGTTGCAGCAGCGGCAATTGCGGCCAGTGCCGGGCCAAGGTGGTGTCCGGCAAGATCAAATATGTCCGCCCCCACGATTATGTCTTCACCGAGGCGGAGAAGAACCAGAATTACGCCCTGATGTGTTCCTGCACCGCGGTCACCGACTTGGTGCTCGAGGCGGTCGTGGCCCGCAGTCCGGCGGACATCCCCTTCCAGCAGATCACCGCCAAGGTGAAGGCGATGGATTATCCCAGCGACGACGTGATGGTGCTGAAGCTCATGGCCCCCCGCAGCAGCCGTATGCGCTTCATGGCGGGGCAGTCCGCCGTAGTCAAGGCGGGCGCCTTTAGCGCCGAGTTGCCGATTGCCAGTTGCCCCTGCGAGGAGCGTCTGTTGCAGTTCCACATTCGCCTGATGCCGGGCAACCATTTTTCCGACTATGTGTTCAATCGTCTCAAGGTGGGTGAAGCCGTGGTGGTGGAGGGGCCGAAAGGGGAATTCGTGCTGGATGACGAATCCACCCGGTCATTGGTGTTCATCGCCTGGGGTTCGGGCTTCGCCCCGGTGAAAGGCTTGATCGAGCACGCCTTGTCCCTGGAGGCGTCAGAAAAACTCCACCTCTACTGGGCCGCCCAGAACGAGCGGGACATCTACCTCCCCAACCAGTGCCGGGCCTGGGAAGATGCCCTGGACGACTTCCGCTATACCCCCCTGGTGGCGGGCAGCGCCCACGGCACCAGCGGCGCCCATTGGGAAAAATGGCTGCATGAGTTGTTGCAGCCGGTGCGGACGGATTATCCCGAAATGAAGGAACTGGATTTTTACGTCGCGGGTCCGGAAGCCCTGGTGGCGGCCACCCGTTCCCTGCTGCTGGAGTGGGGCGCGCCGGAGGGGCAGGTACGGGTCGGTTTTGTAGGCTAGGCCCTTAGTTGAAAAAGCTCCGGGCCGCTTCGAAGCGTTGGGCGAAATAGCGGTTCTTCAGACTGGCCACTTCGATTTTGCCGTTGGTGCGCGGGGCGTGGATGAAGCGGTCGTCGCCGATGTAAATGCCGACGTGGGAATAGGGCCGGTTCTGGGTATTGAAGAATACCAGGTCGCCGGGGCGCAGTTCCGAAGGGCTGATGTCTTTGCCCAGGTTGGCGATTCTGGCTGCGTTATGGGGGAGCTTGAGGCCCAGGGAGTTCTGGTAGATGTAGCTCACCATGCCGCTGCAATCCAGCCCGCTTTCGGGGTTGGCCCCGCCGAAGCGGTAGTCCACGCTGATCAGACCGAAGGCGTACATCACCACATCGTTGCGTTTGGCGCTGTCCTGGTAGGAAATGGCCGGTTTTTTCGCCGCGACGGCACTTCGCTGGGGTTCCATGGACGAGCATCCGGCCAGCAGGCTCAGCAGGGCAACAAGAAGAAGGAGATGCTGGGGCATGGGGAACATAAATATTCAATGAGTTGCTTAACGAATAGCATAATTAACATTCAATTGCAAGCATAGTATATTGTTAGATTGAGCGAAAACCGGGACGTCATGAGGCCCGCCAAGTATAATGACGGCAAAAATTTTCATGTTAAGGAGCAAGCAATGGCTGAAGCGACCCACGACAGCGGGCTGGTGAGCGAAGACCTCAAATTGGGCGAGGGCCCTGCCGCCACGCGGGGGAAGATGGTGTCCGTCCATTACACCGGCTGGCTGGCGGACGGCTTGGAATTCGATTCCAGCCGCGAGGGCAACGTGCCCTTCGTTTTTCCCCTCGGCGCGGGGCATGTGATCCGCGGCTGGGACGAGGGAGTGCAGGGCATGATGGTGGGCGGCGTGCGCCGTCTGACCATTCCGCCCCACCTCGGCTACGGCAGCTTCGGCGCCGGGGACGTGATTCCGCCGAACGCCACCCTGGTGTTCGAAGTGGAATTGCTGGAAATTCTTTAAGGAGAGGGCGGTGCCGCGCTATTGGACTGCCGCTTGCGCTGGCCTGCTGCTGGCTTTTCCTGCTCTGGCTCTGGCCGACTTGACGCCCTGCGACGCGGCTTTCGGCGAATTGGTCCAGCGCAGCGCCCAATTGTCGGAATGCGAGATGAACCGCTTCATGTACGAGAATATTCCCTCTGTTCTCGGCCGTTGTACCCTGGAGGAGCGGCAGGTGCTGGAGGAAAGCCGGGAGGGGTTCGCCGAGGATATGCAGCGGCTGTGCCCGGCGCCCGTGGTGCGGGAACCTGCCAAGGGAACGCCGGCGGCACCGATGCCGCCGGCGAAGCAAATGCCGGAATTCCCCCCGGGGCTGGAGTCTCTTTGAATCCCGCCCCGTGGGCCGCTTCAGTCGATTTTCAGCGGTACGTAGAGTGCATTGCCGTGACGCTTCACCAGAAGGGCGACGGTTTGGCCCGTGCGGTAGTCCTTTAGCAGTTTCTCGAACTGGTCCGCTCCCGTGATCGGGGCGTTGTTGAGGGCCAAGAGGACATCGCCGCGGACGATGCCCGCCTTGGCGGCGGCACCCTGAACATCTTCCACCAGCACTCCTTGCTTTACTCCCAACTGTTTACGCTGTGCCGCGCTGAGGTCGCGCAAGACCAAGCCGAGCGAGTTGCCGCCGGCGCTGTTGTCCCCGCGGGCGGTTTTCTCCCGGCTCATTTCCCCCACGGTCAGGGAGAGGGTGCGGGGTTTTCCTTTGCGCCACACCTGTACCGTTACCGCGGTGCCCGGTTTGGTGGCGGCCACCAGGCGCGGCAGTTCGGCTGAGCTCTCCACGCTCTTGCCGTCGTACTTGAGGATCACGTCGCCCTCTTCCATGCCGCCTTTGTCCGCCGGTCCTCCTTTATCCACGGAGGCCACCAGGGCTCCCTCCGCCTTGGCGAGGCCGAAGGAGTCGGCGAGCTCCTGGCTCACCTCCTGGATGCCGATGCCGAGCCGGCCGCGGCTCACCGCGCCGTGGGTCTTGAGTTGGTTGGATATGTCCATCGCCACGTCGATGGGAATGGCGAAGGAGAGCCCCATATAGCCGCCGGTGCGGCTGTAAATCTGGGAATTGATTCCCACCACCTCGCCTCCCAGGTTGAACAGGGGGCCACCGGAGTTGCCGGGGTTGATCGCCACATCGGTCTGGATGAAGGGGACGTAATTCTCTTCCGGCAGGGAGCGGCCGACTGCCGAGACGATGCCGGCGGTGACGCTGCTGTCGAAACCGAAGGGCGATCCGATGGCGACGACCCATTCGCCCGGCTGAAGCCTGGAGGGGTTGCCGATGTCCACGGTGGGCAGGCCGGAGGCGGTAATCTTGATCAGGGCGATGTCGGTGCGCTGGTCGCTGCCGATCACCTTGGCCTTGAAGGTCCGTTTGTCGGTGAGCTTGACCGTGACCTCGTCAGCGCCGTCGATAACGTGGGCGTTGGTGAGGATGTAGCCGTCCTGGCTGATGATGAAGCCGGACCCCAGGGACTGGCTTTGGTAGGTTCGCGGCCCGTTTTGTGGCGGCATAAAGCGGCGGAAGAATTCGTAAAAAGGGTCGTCCGGGCCGATATCCGGCGGCATGGGGAAGGGAAAGCCGCGGCTGCGCAGGGTCTGGGTGGTGCTGATGTTGACTACCGCCGGTCCTTCCTTCTTCACCAAGGCGGTGAAATCGGGTAGTTGGATGCCCGGGGTTGCCGTTTGCGCTACGGGCGGGGAAGAGGCGCTTTGTGCGTGGTTGGCGGGGGAGCAGGCGATCAACAGGGCCGGCAGAACGAGGCCGGCCAGAAGGCGTTTGAAAAAGACACGGTCAGGCATGTTCTCTCCTTGCGTTGTTATTCCGGGCATGGCGAATAAATGACAACGCAGGGAAGAAAAAGGTTTCCCCCTGTTAGCGGGAGGCGATCAATTTAGCTTGAAGGCATTGACGGTGCCATCCAGGCTGCCGGCCAGGGCGGTGAGGTGTTCGGCATTGATGGCGCCTTCCTGGGTATTAGTCAGGGTGCTGTCGATCAAGGCGCCGATTTCCTGCAAGTTGCCGCGAATGGCGCGGGTGCTGTTGTTCTGTTGAGTGGTGGCGTCGGCGATGTCCTGCACCATCCCGGTAACGTGTTCGGCGCTTTCCATGATCAGAGTCAGGGAACGGCCCGCTTCCCGCGCATTTTCCACGCCACGCTTCACTTCCTGGGTGCCGGTTTCCATGCACTTTACCGCTTGCACGGTCTGTTGTTGGATGGCGTCGATCATGGCGGAGATTTCGGCCGTGGCGCTGGTGGTCTTTTCCGCCAGTTTGCGCACTTCGTCCGCC
>JAGUYQ010000127.1 GCA_020061285.1 Betaproteobacteria bacterium | reverse complement strand
GGACGGTTCCTGGCAACCCTACACCCACAAGGAGGGGGGCTGCGACCTGTGCAAGGGCACCGGCTACAAAGGGCGCCTGGGCATCTACCAAGTCATGCCGATTACCGACGAGATGAGCCGCATCATCATGCGCAACGGCACCGCCCACGACATCGCCGACCAGGCAAAGCGGGAAGGCGTCCGCGACCTGCGCCAGTCCGGTCTGCTGAAAATCAAGCAAGGGCTCACTTCCCTGGAGGAAGTGGAAGCCGTCACCAATGAATAGCCGAGGACACCATGGCCACTAATCCCAAGGACAAAGCCACGAAAGAACTGCTCTTTCTCTGGGAGGGCACCGACAAGAAAGGCAAGAAGGTCAAGGGGGAAATGCGTGCTCCCGGCCAAGCCGCGGTCAACGTGATGCTGCGCCGCCAGGGCATCACCCCCCTGAAGGTCAAGAAAGCGAGCGGCCTCGGCAAAGGGGGGAAAATCACCGAAAAGGACATCACCATGTTCACCCGGCAACTGGCCACCATGATGAAATCCGGGGTGCCCTTGTTGCAGGCTTTCGACATCGTGGGCAAGGGCCACAGCAACCCTGCCGTCGCCCGCCTGCTGATGGACATCAAGAACGAGGTTCAAACCGGCAGCAGCCTGTCCCAGGCCTTTAAGAAACACCCCCTCTACTTCGACGCCCTGTTCTGCAACCTGATCAACGCCGGCGAGCAGGCGGGCATTCTCGACACGGTGTTGGACCGGCTGGCTACCTACAAGGAAAAAATTCTCGCCATCAAGGGCAAGATCAAGTCGGCTATGACTTACCCCATTGCGGTGATCGTGGTGGCCTTCATCATCACCGCGGTGATCATGATTTTCGTCATTCCCGCCTTCAAGGAGCTGTTCTCCAGCTTCGGCGCCAACCTGCCGACCCCCACCCTGGTCGTTATGGGCATCTCCGATTTCTTCGTCAAATACTGGTATGCGATTTTCGGCGGCATTTTCGGCAGTTTTTACGCCTTCTTCTACACTCTGAAACGCTCGAGGAAGATGCAGGAAACCATGCAGCGCCTTTCCTTGCGCCTGCCGGTTTTCGGCCCGATTCTGGAGAAGTCGGCGACGGCCCGCTGGACCCGCACCCTGTCCACCATGTTCGCCGCCGGCGTTCCCCTGGTGGATGCCCTGGACTCGGTGGCCGGCGCCGCCGGCAATATCATTTACTACAACGCCACGAAGAAAATCCAGAGCGAAGTTTCCACCGGCACCAGCCTCACCGTGGCGATGCAGAACGCCGATCTGTTCCCCAACATGGTGATCCAGATGGTATCCATCGGCGAGGAATCCGGCGCCCTGGACGCCATGCTGAGCAAGGTGGCGGACTTCTTCGAGGCTGAGGTGGACGACGCGGTGGAAGCCCTGTCCAGCCTGATGGAGCCGATGATCATGGTGGTGCTCGGCACCCTCATCGGCGGCCTGGTGGTTGCCATGTACCTGCCGATCTTCAAAATGGGCGAGGCGGTCGGCTGATGCTCGAGTTGCTCCAATCCTCCCCTTGGGCATTCACTGCCATCGCGGCGCTGGTCGGCCTGATGGTGGGCAGCTTTCTGAACGTGGTCATTCACCGCCTGCCGAAAATGATGGAGCGGGGATGGCATGACCAGTGTGCCGAACTGCGGAACGAATCCCCCGCTGCAACGCCGCCCTACAACCTGGTCATTCCCCGCTCCGCCTGCCCGAGTTGCGGCCACCCCATCGGCGCCGTGGAAAACATCCCCCTTCTCAGCTTCCTGGTTCTCAAGGGACGCTGCCGCCATTGCGGCGCAGGAATCAACCCCCGCTATCCGGCGGTGGAGGCCCTGACCGGGCTGATCAGCGGCTATGCCGCCTGGCACTTCGGTTTCAGCTTCCCCGCCTTGGCGGCCCTGGTGTTTTGCTGGACATTGATCGCCCTGACCTTCATCGACCTGGACACCCAGCTATTGCCGGACAGCCTGACCCAACCGCTTATCTGGGCCGGGCTGCTGGTCAACCTGGGAGGCACCTTCGCCCCCTTGCCGGCCGCCCTGGCCGGCGCCGCCGCCGGTTACCTCTCCCTGTGGGGAGTGTATTGGCTGTTCAAGCTCGCCACCGGCAAGGAAGGCATGGGCTACGGTGATTTCAAGCTGCTTGCCGCCATCGGCGCCTGGCTGGGCTGGCAGATGCTGCCCCTCACCATCCTGCTCTCCTCCCTGGTAGGCGCCGCCGTCGGCATTTCCCTGATGCTGTTCGCCCGCCACGGCCGCGACGTCCCCATTCCCTTCGGCCCCTACCTAGCCGGGGGCGGGCTGATCGCCATGTTCTGGGGGCAGGGGCTCACCCGTGCCTACCTCGGCTTGTTCTAGAGGCATGCCCTTCGTCGTAGCCCTGACGGGGGGCATCGGCAGCGGGAAAAGCAGCGCGGCACGGTTTTTTGCCGCCCTGGGCGCCGCCATCGTGGACACCGACGAAATCGCCCACGACCTGACCCGTCCCGGCCGGCCGGCCGTGACCGAGATCGCCCTTCGCTTCGGCCATGAATACCTGCTCCCCGACGGGGGCCTGGACCGGGCCAAGCTGCGCCAGCGGGTGTTTGCCGACCCGGCAGCCAAAAACGAATTGGAAGCCGTTCTCCACCCCCTCATCCGCGCAGAGGCGGAACGGCAGATCGCTTCCGCCTCTGCGCCCTACACGGTGGTGGTGGTGCCCCTGTTGTTCGAAAGCGGCGACGCCTACCGGAAACTGGCCCGGCGAGTGGTGTCCATGGACTGCGGCGAAGACCGGCAAATCGCCCGCACCATGGCGCGCAGCAGCCTCGCCGAGAAGGAAGTCCGGGCCATCATGGCCACCCAGGCCAGCCGGGAAGAGCGCAGGAGCGGGGCGGATATCCTGTTGAACAACGATGGCGGTCCCGAGGAACTGCGAGCGCAGGTGGCGGCCCTCCATGCCCGTCTATTGGAAGAAGCGTCCCCACCCCCTGCGGCCACCGCGACGACCGTTTGTCAAAAGCCCCGTATTGTTTCAGAATAGCCTTTTCCAAGGCGGAAGCGGAACGTGATCACCTACGACCATCCATTAAACGAGCGGATCCGGACCATGTTGCGGCTGGAAGACCTGTTCGCGAAGGTCGATTTCTTCTCCACCCGCACCGAAGCCCTGGACCATCATGCGGCGCTGCTGACCACCTTCGAAATCCTCGAGGTCGCCAGCCGCGCCGACCTCAAGTCCGACCTGCTGCAAGAACTGGAGCGGCAAAAAGTGCTCTTGGAAGGGCTGCGCAGCAACCCGGCGATTTCCGAGGCGGCTTTGGACGAAATCCTCGCCAACATCCGCAAAACCAGCGAAAACCTGTTAAAAATCCCCGGCAAGCTCGGCCAGCATTTGCGGGAAAACGAGTGGCTGATGGCCATCAAGCAGCGGGCCTGCATACCCGGCGGTGCCTGTGAATTCGACCTGCCCACCTACCATTATTGGCTGCACCTGCCGTCGGAAGCCCGGCGCCAAAACCTGGCCGAATGGATAAGCCCGATGCTGCCGATTTACGACGGCCTGATGATCGTCCTGCGCCTGTTGCGGGACAGCGGCAAGACCAGCCGCCAAGTGGCCGCCCAAGGCGCTTTCCAGCAAATGCTGTCGGGCAAGGTGGTGCAGATGCTGCGCATCCGCCTGGACCGGGAAATCCCCTGCATCCCCGAAGTGAGCGCCAACAAGTACGCCATCAACATCCGCTTCGTCACCTTCGGCGAACTCTCCCGTGCCAAGACCTGCGAGGAGGACATCGAGTTCGACCTCACCCTGTGCAGCCTCTAAGCTCCCCGCCATGCCCGAATCCTCCCGCGCCAAAAGCCCACCCCTCGTCACTTGCCCTACCTGCGGAAAAACCCACCCGTGGACGAAGGACAATCCTTTCCGGCCATTCTGCTCGGAACGCTGCAAGCTGATCGACCTCGGCCAATGGGCCTCGGAAAACTACCGCATCCCCGATGCCACGCCCCCCCGGGAAAACGACAGCGAGGAATGAGTTCTCACGGCCGTCCCGCCATGACGAAGGGCACCGCCACCCGCCGATTATCGACTTCCAGGGTCATTAACCAATCCGCCCGCCCCGCCACGCAAACCGGCAGAATCACGCTAGCCCGCCAAGGGCCGGCATCCGTGCGCACCAACTGGTAGCGGTTCTCGCCCATATCCATCCCAACCATGGCAAAAGTCGCCGCCACCGCTTTTGCCTCGGGCGCCGCCACTTCGAGGACGAAAGGCTTGAGGGCACCGGGAGAAGAAGCGAAGCGAATCTCGGCCGCCACCCCGCCCGTCGCCACCGTGTACGTCCCGTCGTTGTTCGTCGTTCCCGTCACCTTGATCCGCATCCCCGTCAGAAAGCCCGCCAGCCCATTCCCGCTGTCCGTGATCTTCTTCGTCCCCTCCACAAACGCGATCGTCGACGCTGTCAGAGTGTTCACCGTCGGCTTCTTCCCGCGCAGGTTCGCGCTTACCATCCACGCCTCTTTCGCCTTGCTGGTCAGGGTGATTTCCTCGGCGAACACATGCGTCGATGTTTCCATCTGGTGGTCGTCGCCCCCCTCCATCGTCGATGTCCGGATCGTGTTCCGCGACGTCGTCGGCAGAGGATAGGTATAAATCTTCCCCGTTCCCGCCCCGTCCGCCGCGCCCGTCTGCACCAGCTTGATCCCCATCGACAGCAGATAACACAATTGCTCGAAAGTCGCCGGCGTCGGTGCGATCGCCATCGTCGCCCCCACCCAGGCGTTATAACTCCGGTCCAACCCCGAGATCGATCCCACATCCTCCGGGGGGAATTCCACCGGCGCTTCCGTTTTCAGCACCCCCTCCCCTCGCCACATCGCCGTCGGCAGCACCCCCGTTCCGGGCGTCACCTCCCGCCCAAACTGGAGCCTTCGTAAAGCCTTGATGCCAGGCGTCTCTATCGTCATCGTGAACCTCCTAACTTTGGATTTTTATTTTCCGGATCGTCCACCGGAAACCGATTGTGTCTTTACCCGCGTACTTCATCCCTACCAGCCCCGAAAATTCAATATCCTCGAACGTGCTCACCGTCCCGCCCATCGTCGTGTCCGCCAG
>JAGUYQ010000043.1 GCA_020061285.1 Betaproteobacteria bacterium | reverse complement strand
TCGATCAGCACCGGCTCGAAGGCCTGGATACCTAGGCGGTGCAGGGTCGGAGCGCGGTTCAGCATCACCGGATGCTCGCGGATCACGTCCTCGAGGATATCCCACACCAGGGGTTCTTCCATTTCCACCATGCGCTTGGCGGCCTTGATGGTGGTGGCGGCGCCCATGACTTCCAGCTTGTGGAAGATGAAGGGCTTGAACAGTTCCAGGGCCATTTTCTTCGGCAAGCCGCACTGGTGCAGCTTGAGCTGCGGGCCTACCACGATCACGGAACGGCCGGAGTAGTCCACCCGCTTGCCCAGCAGGTTCTGACGGAAGCGACCGCCCTTGCCCTTGATCATGTCGGCCAGGGACTTCAGGGGACGCTTGTTGGCGCCGGTCATGGCCTTGCCGCGGCGGCCGTTGTCCAGCAGGGAATCCACGGACTCCTGCAGCATGCGCTTTTCGTTGCGCACGATGATCTCGGGAGCCTTCAGCTCCAGCAGGCGCTTAAGGCGGTTGTTGCGGTTGATGACGCGACGGTAGAGGTCGTTCAGGTCGGAGGTGGCGAAACGGCCGCCGTCCAAGGGCACCAGGGGACGCAGTTCCGGGGGCAGCACCGGCAGCACTTCCAGGATCATCCACTCGGGCTTGATGCCAGACTTCTGGAAGGCCTCCAGCACCTTCAGGCGCTTGGCGATCTTCTTGATCTTGGTGTCGGAGCCGGTCTCGGACAGGTCCTTGCGCAGCTTCTCTACCTCGGCGTTGAGGTCCAGGGAGCGCAGCAGTTCGCGCACGCCCTCGGCGCCCATCACGGCCTTGAATTCGTCGCCGTACTCTTCCAGCTTGGCCAGGTAGTCGTCCTCGGACAGCAACTGGGCGCGGTTGAGGGGAGTCATGCCGGGATCGACCACCACGTAGGCTTCGAAGTACAGCACCCGCTCGATGTCGCGCAGGGCCATGTCCAGCACCATGCCCAGGCGGGACGGCAGGGACTTGAGGAACCAGATGTGGGCCACGGGGCTGGCCAGCTCGATGTGGGCCATGCGCTCGCGGCGCACCTTGGACAGGGTCACCTCGACGCCGCATTTCTCGCAGATCACGCCGCGGTGCTTGAGGCGCTTGTACTTGCCGCACAGGCACTCGTAGTCCTTGATGGGGCCGAAAATCTTGGCGCAAAACAGGCCGTCCCGTTCCGGCTTGAAGGTACGGTAGTTGATGGTTTCCGGCTTCTTGACCTCGCCGTAGGACCAGGAACGGATTTTTTCCGGGGAAGCGAGCGCAATCTTGATCGCGTCGAATTCCTCTTCCTGGGTAACCTGTTTGAATAAATCGAGCAGTGCTTTCATATTTCCTCCGTGAGGAGTGAGGGGTAAGGAGTGAGGCGTTTGTCGCCTCCCGCCTCCCGCCTCACGTGAATCAGTAGCGGTCCAGGTCGATGTCGATGGCCAGGGAACGGATTTCCTTCACCAACACGTTGAAGGATTCCGGCATACCGGCGTCGATCTTGTGTTCGCCCTTGACGATGGACTCGTAAACCTTGGTACGGCCGGACACGTCGTCGGACTTCACCGTCAGCATTTCCTGCAGGGTGTAGGAGGCGCCGTAGGCTTCCAGGGCCCACACTTCCATCTCGCCGAAACGCTGGCCGCCGAACTGGGCCTTGCCGCCCAGGGGCTGCTGGGTCACCAGGCTGTACGGGCCGGTGGAACGGGCGTGCATCTTGTCGTCCACCAGGTGGTGCAGCTTCAGCACGTGCATGTAGCCCACCGTGACCTGGCGCTCGAAGGGGTCGCCGGTGCGGCCGTCGTGCAGGGTCACCTGGCCGGAGCGGGGCAGACCCGCCAGTTCCAGCATGTCTTTGATCTCCTCCTCGGTGGCGCCGTCGAACACCGGCGAGGCGAAGGGAACGCCGTTTTGCAGGTTCTTCGCCAGTTCCAGCACCTCGTCGTCGGTAAGGGAAGCCACGTCCTCCTGCTTGCCGCTGGAGTTGTACACCTTCTCCAGGAACTTGCGCATTTCCTTGGCCTTGGTATTGACCTTGAGCATCTCGCCGATGCGCAGGCCCAGGCCCTTGGCCGCCCAGCCCAGGTGGGTTTCCAGAATCTGGCCCACGTTCATGCGGGACGGCACGCCCAGGGGGTTGAGCACGATGTCCATGGGGGTGCCGTCGGCCATAAAGGGCATGTCTTCCACGGGCACGATCTTGGAGATCACGCCCTTGTTACCGTGGCGGCCGGCCATCTTGTCGCCGGGCTGCACGCGGCGCTTCACCGCCACGTGGACCTTGACCATCTTCAGCACGCCCGGGGGCAGTTCGTCGCCCTGGGTGAGCTTCTTCTTCTTCAGTTCGAAGGCGGCGTCGAACTCGACCCGCTTCTGGGCCAGGCCGTCCTTGATCTGTTCCAGTTGACGGCTGATGTCCTCGTCGGCGACGCGGATGTCGAACCAGTCATGGCGGTTGATGCTCGCCAGGTAGTCCCGGCTGATGGCGCTGCCCTTGGCCAGCTTCTTCGGGCCACCGTTGGCCTTCTTGCCGTCCAGCAGGCGCTCCAGGCGGCCGAAGGCGTCGTCCTCGACGATGCGCATCTGGTCGGCCAGGTCCTTCTTGTAGTGCATCAGCTCGTCGTCGATGATCTGCTGGGCGCGCTTGTCGCGTTGAATGCCCTCGCGGGTGAAGACTTGGACGTCGATCACCGTGCCGGACATGCCGGAGGGAACGCGCAGGGAAGTGTCCTTCACGTCGGAGGCCTTCTCGCCGAAGATGGCGCGCAGCAGCTTCTCTTCCGGGGTGAGCTGGGTTTCGCCCTTGGGCGTCACCTTGCCCACCAGGGCGTCGCCGGCTTCCACCTCGGCGCCGATGTAGACGATGCCGGACTCATCCAGGCGGCCCAGCATGCGCTCGGACAGGTTGGGGATGTCGCGGGTGATCTCCTCGGGCCCGAGCTTGGTATCGCGGGTAACGACGGTCAATTCCTCGATGTGGATCGAAGTGTAGCGGTCGTCCGCCACCACGCGCTCGGAGATGAGGATGGAGTCCTCGAAGTTGTAGCCGTTCCAGGGCATGAAGGCCACCAGCATGTTCTGCCCCAGGGCCAGTTCGCCCATGTCGGTGGAGGCGCCGTCGGCGATGACGTCGGCGCGTTGCAGCACGTCGCCCACGTTCACCAGGGGGCGCTGGTTGATGTTGGTGTTCTGGTTGGAACGGGTGTACTTGGTCAGGTTGTAGATGTCCACGCCCACTTCGCCGGCACGGGCTTCCTCGTCGTGCACGCGGACCACGATACGGCTGGCGTCCACGTAATCGACGATACCGCCGCGACGGGCCTGCACCGCGGTGCCGGAGTCCAC
>JAGUYQ010000277.1 GCA_020061285.1 Betaproteobacteria bacterium | reverse complement strand
TGGCGCGGCGCGGCACCGATCCAGCGGGCCATTCTGGCGGGAGACGAAAGAACCGGCATCACCATCATGCAGATGGACCGGGGGCTGGACACCGGCGCCATGCTGCTGGCCGAGGCGGTGGACATTGGGGCGGACGATACCGCCCAGGCCCTCCACGACAAGCTGGCTGAACTGGGCGGGACCCTGATCGTGCGGGCCTTGGCGGAAATCGACTGTCTCGTGCCCGTTGCCCAGAACGATGCCGAGGCCAATTACGCCGCCAAGCTGACCAAGCAGGAGGCACTGATCGACTGGCACAAGCGCGCGGCGGAGATCGGGCGGGCGGTGCGGGCCTACAATCCCTTCCCGGTGGCGCAGACCACCCTCGGCGGCGAAGGGCTGCGGATTTGGCGTGCCCGCCTGGCGGAGGGCAAAGGGGCGTCGGGGGAAATTCTCCGTGCCGACGGTGAAGGCATCGTGGTGGCCTGCGGCGAGGGCGCCCTGTGCTTGGAGGAGGTGCAGAAGGCGGGGGGCAAGCGACTGGCGGCAAGTCAGTTCCTGGCTGGCCATCCTTTGCGGGCGGGCGAACGCCTGGGCGATTGAATTTTTTAATCCAACCCCCATCTAACCCTCCGCAAACCGTTTAATGCGCAAAGAGGAAGCTATGTTCGGAAATTGGTTGAAAACCGCGATTCTGATGGCCGCCATTATGGCCCTGTTCGGCACGGTGGGCGTCGCCCTCGGCGGTGTCCAGGGCATGTTGCTCGCCTTTGCCTTCGGCGGGGCGATGAACATCTGGGCCTACTGGAATTCGGACAAGATGGTGTTGCGCATGTACAACGCACGGGAAGTGGACGAAAGCAGCGCCCCCCAGTTTTACCGCCTGGTGCGGGAACTGGCCAGCAACGCCGGCCTGCCCATGCCCAAGGTGTACGTTATCGACGAGGCCCAGCCCAATGCCTTCGCCACCGGGCGCAACCCGGAGCATGCGGCGGTGGCGGCCACCACCGGCATCCTGCAAATGCTGTCGGAGCGGGAACTGCGTGGCGTGATGGCCCACGAGTTGGCCCACGTCAAACATCGGGACATCCTGATTTCCACCATTTCCGCCACTGTGGCCGGGGCCATTTCCACCCTCGCCAACTTCGGCATGTTCTTCGGTGGTCGCGACGAAGAGGGCCGCAGTCACCCCGTGGTGGGCATCCTGATCATGATTCTCGCCCCCCTTGCGGCGGCCCTGATCCAGATGGCCATTTCCCGCTCCCGGGAGTTCGAGGCCGACCGGGGTGGCGCGGAAATTTCCCGCGATCCGGAAGCCCTGGCCGCCGCCCTGCAGAAAATCGAGCGCTACGCCCAGGGCTTGCCCATGGGGGCGGCGGAGGCTCACCCCGAAACAGCCCAGATGATGATTATCAACCCCCTGTCCGGCGGCGACCTGAAGGGGCTTTTCAGCACCCACCCCGCCACCGAGGAGCGGGTCCGCCGCTTGCTGGCATTGGCCGGCCGTGCTTGAAACCCAGCGCCACGCCAGCTTCGCCGTCGGTCGCGTCCTGGGCGGCGGCCGCAACCTGAACCAGGTGCTGCAAGAGGTCTTTCGCCAGCACTCCCGTCTGACCCCCCAGCAGCGCGCCGCCATCCAGGACCTCAGTTTCGGCGCCTTGCGTCACCTGGGCCGCCTGGACGCGGTCCTCGGCCTGCTGCTGCAAAAGCCCCTCAGCGACGAGCCGGTGCGTTGCTTGCTGCGGGTGGCGCTGTACCAACTGGCCTTCGGCAAGACCTCGTCCCACGCGGTGGTGAACAACGCCGTGGAAACCGTGCGCCGCCTGCGCAAGGCGTCGGCGGCGGGGCTGGTGAACGCGGTGCTGCGCAACTTCCTGCGCCGGCAGGGGGAGATTCTCGACCAGGCGGCAGCCGTCAGCGAGATGGCGCGCTACGATCATCCCCAGTGGTGGATAGCCAAATTGCGGACCCAGTATCCCGATCACTGGGCCGCTCTGCTGGAGGCCAACAACCAGCATCCCCCCATGACCCTGCGGGTGAACCAGCGCCAAGGCACGGCAGAGGCCTATCTGGCCAGGCTGGAAGGGGCGGGAATCGCCGCCCGCTCCCTGGGCGGCAGTGCCATCCGCCTGGAGAAGCCCCTGGGGGTGGACGAATTGCTGGGTTTTCGGGACGGGGAGGTGTCGGTGCAGGATGCCGGCGCTCAACGGGCGGCCCCCTTGCTGGACGTCGGCGACGGGATGCGGGTGCTGGACGCCTGCGCCGCCCCCGGCGGCAAGACCGCCCATCTTCTGGAATTGGCCGATATGGACCTGACCGCCCTGGACAGCGACGGCGAGCGCCTGGAACGGGTGCGGGAGAACCTCGACCGGCTGGGCTTGCAGGCCGGTCTGGCGGTGGGCGACGCCGCCAGACCGGAGCAATGGTGGGACGGCCGTCCCTTCGACCGCATCCTGGCGGACGTGCCGTGCAGCGCCTCCGGCGTGGTGCGCCGCCACCCCGACATCAAGTGGCTGCGCCGGGAGGAGGACATCGCCGCCTTCGCCGCCGGCCAGGCCGCGATACTGTCGGCCCTGTGGCGAACTCTGGCCAGTGGTGGTAAATTGCTGTACGCGACGTGCTCCGTGTTCGCCGAAGAAAATCAACGGCAAGTGGCGGCATTCCTGCAACGGCAACCTGACGCCCGATTACTACCGCTCAATGATTCTACCCTCGACGATGGCCAGTTGCTGCCGGACGACCGGCACGACGGGTTTTACTACGCCCTGCTCGGCAAGGGGTGACGCTTTCCGGGTGTTTCTGCGCCGTCTTCTCGGTGCTTTCCTGTTGACGCTGTTCTGCTTGGCCGCCCCACCCGTGGCGGCGGACGGCATTACGGTCAAATCGGCGGAGTTGCAGCAGACCGAAGACGCCTGGGAGATGGACGCGGACCTGGACGTCAACTTCAATCCCACCCTGGAAGAGGCGCTGACCAAGGGCATCACCCTCTATTTCGTCGCCGAGTTCGAACTGGTGCGGCCCCGCAGCTACTGGTTCGGGGAAACCGTGGCCAGCCTGCAACAGCAATACCGCCTGCGTTACAACGCCCTCACCCGCCAGTACCAGCTCAGTACCGGCATCATCCACAAGAACCTGGATTCCTTGGACGAGGTCCGCCATTCCCTCGGCCTGATCCGGGGCTGGAAGGTGGCGGAGCGGGCCGCCCTGAAAAAAGGGCAGAATTACCGCGCCGGCCTGGCGTTGCGCCTGGACACCTCCCGCCTGCCGAAGCCCTTGCAGCTTTCCGCCATGGGTTCCAAGGAGTGGAACCTGGATTCGGGCTGGTATTACTGGACCGAGAAGCAGTGAGCGGTCGGCCGGACTTATGAAATACGTTGCCATCGCCAGTGCCGTGCTGGGGGCTATCCTGCTGGTGCTGCTGGCCTCCGCCGGCGGCAACACGGATTTCTTCTCCAAGAACTATCCCTTGCTGCTGGGCCTGAACCTGGCCCTGGCCGTGGGCTTGGTGCTATTGATCGTGTTCCAGATCCGGCTGCTGCGGCGCAAAATCCGGGCGCGTATTTTCGGCGCCCGCCTTACCCTGCGCCTGCTGGTGTTCTTCGGTCTTCTGGCGGTGCTGCCGGGGACCCTGGTATACGGCATGTCGGTGCAGTTCCTGTCGAAGAACATCGAGTCCTGGTTCGACGTGCGGGTGGACAACGCCCTGGAAGGAGGTCTTAACCTGGGCCGCACCGCCCTGGAATACCTTCTGCGGGATTTGTCCAAGAAGGGGGAAACCATGGCGGTGGCCCTTTCCGACCTGCCCCTCGATGCCCATGCCCTCAACCTCAACGCCCTGCGGGAACAGAGCGGGGTACAGGAGGCCTTGCTGCTGAATGCCAAGGGCGGCGTGGTGGCCTACGCCGGCAACGAGCGGGCCGGCATGCTGCCGGAGGTGCCCACCGCCGCCGTGCTGCGCCAGGTGCGGATGCAGAAACCCTACAGCGTGATCGAGTCCATTCCCGGCCGGGGCTTGTACATGCGGGTGGTGGTGCCGGTGAACGTGCTGTCCCTGACCGAGGACATCCGCGTCCTGCAACTGCTGCAACCGGTGTCGCCCAAGCTGTCCCAGGACGCGGAAACGGTGGAAGCGGTGTACCGGGACTACCAGGCCTTGTCCCTGGCGCGAGTCGGCTTGAAGCGGATTTCCGGCCTGACCCTGACCCTGACCCTGCTGCTCGCCCTGCTGTCCGCGGTGGCCCTGGCCTTCGTGCTCTCCGAGCGGCTTTCCGCGCCCCTGGGGATTCTCGCCCGGGGCACCCGTGCGGTGGCGAAGGGGGATTTCAGCGCCATGCCCGAGGTGCAGAGCTGGGACGAACTGGGCATGCTGACCCAATCCTTCAACACCATGACCCGGGAGTTGGCCGAGGCCCGCGCCCAGACCGAGTTCAACCAGCGCCAAATGGAAGCGGCGAAGATTTACCTGGAAAGCATCCTGGCCCACCTCTCGTCGGGGGTGTTGGCCTTCGACGCCAAGCTGCGCCTGTCCACCGTCAATCTCAGCGCCGGGGTGATCCTGGGCGTGGACCTGGGGCGCCTGCGGGGGCTGAAGCTGGCCGACTGGGGCATGCGGGAGGAGGAACTGGCGGCTTTTGCCGACAGCCTGGCCCGCCACCTGGGGCAGAACGGCGCCAAGGACTGGCAGGAGCAGATGGAGTACACCAGCAAGGGGGTGACCCACCTCCTGCTGGTGCGGGGCAGCCGCCTGCCCCTGGAGGTGGAGGGGGGGTATATCGTGGTCTTCGACGAGATCACCGGCCTCATCCAGGCCCAGCGGGACGCCGCCTGGGGCGAGGTGGCGCGGCGCCTCGCCCACGAGATCAAGAACCCCCTCACCCCCATCCAGCTTTCCGCCGAGCGCCTGGAGCACAAATTGGCGGACAAGCTGGGGGAGGGGGACGGGGAGATGCTGCGCCGCTCCACCTCCACCATCGTCAACCAGGTGGCGGCCCTGAAGAAAATGGTCAATGCCTTCAGCGAATACGCCCGCTCGCCCCAGCTCAAGCTGCAAGAGGTGGACCTCAACCGGCTGGTGCAGGAGGTGGCGACCCTCTACGAACCGGCGGGGCAAAGGCTGGAGCTGGACTTGGCCGGGGCGTTGCCGCCGGTGGAAGGGGATATGACCCTGTTGCGCCAGGTGATCCACAATCTGCTGAAAAACGCCCAGGAGGCGGTGGCGGAGCAGGTGGAACCGAAAATCGAAGTGCAGACCGAGGCTTTGGAAGACGGGCGGGTGCGCTTGAGCATCCGCGACAACGGCGCCGGCTTTCCCGAGGCCCTGCTGGCGAGGCTGTTCGAGCCCTACGTCACCACCAAGCCCAAGGGCACCGGCCTGGGCTTGGCCATCGTGAAGAAGATCATCGAGGAACACCGGGGCGCCCTGTCCACGGAGAATCTCAAACCCCACGGCGCCTGCGTTTGCGTCGTGCTGCCCACAATCGGGAAGAAGGAAACATGAGTTCGATATTGGTTGTTGACGACGAAGCGGGTATCCGCGAATTGCTGTCGGAAATTCTCCAGGACGAGGGTTATCGCGTCCACTTGGCGGAAAACGCCGCCCAGGCGCGGGAATCGCGCCACAGCGTGCGCCCCGACCTGGTGCTGCTGGATATCTGGATGCCGGACACCGACGGCGTCACCCTGCTCAAGGAGTGGAAAAGCCACGGCCTGCTTACCATGCCGGTGGTGATGATGTCCGGCCACGGCACCATCGACACGGCGGTGGAGGCCACCAAGATCGGTGCCCTGGATTTCCTGGAAAAGCCCATCACCCTGCAGAAACTGCTCTCCACGGTGGAGCGGGCCTTGAAGCGGAGCGAAATCCAGTTCGTCCCCGGCATCGACCTCGCCCGTCTCGGGCGCAGCCCCCAAATCGCCGAGCTGAAGCAGCGCCTGACCCAGGTGGCCCATTTCAAGACGCCGCTGCTGCTGCTGGAGGAAAAGGGGGCGGGGGCCGAACTGTGCGCCCGCTTCCTGCACCAGCCGGGCACCCCCTGGGTCCAGTTGGACGACCCCGGCCGCCTGGCGGAGGACACCCAGAAACTGGCCGAGGACTTGAAGGACGGCCTGCTGTTCATTCCCGCCGTGGACTCCCTCAAGCGGCTGGAGCAGAAGGGCCTGCTGCTCCTGCTGAACAAATCCGACCGCTACAACCTGCGGGTAGTGTGCGCCGCCCACCGGCCCCTGCTGCCCCTGGTGGAGGGCGGCGCCTTCGACCCCGACCTGCTCAACCAATTGAGCGGCATCTCCCTCACCATTCCGCCCTTGCGGGATCACCGGGACGACATTCCCGATTTGGCCAAGGCCGTGCTGGAGCAATTGGTGGAAAACCGCCTGGTGCCCCTGCGGCGTTTCGCCACCGCGGCGCTGAACCAACTGCGCATTGCCGACTGGACAAGCAACCTGCCCCAGTTGGAAAACGCGGTCAAAACCCTGGCAGCGACCTGCCTGGGAGAGGAGATCACCGCGGAGGACGTGGACCGGCTGCTGAAGCAGGACGCCCCGGCGGCAACGGTGGCGGAAAGCCCCGCCCTGCCCCTGGACGTTCCCCTGCGGGAGGCGCGGGAAGCCTTCGAGAGAGTGTATTTCGAGCACCATATCGCCCTGGCGGGGGGGAACATGAGCCGCGTCGCCGAGCGGGTGGGCCTGGAGCGCACTCACCTATACCGCAAGCTGAAGCAACTGGGGATCAAGTTTTCCCGCCGCGGCGAGGAGTGACGGTTGCATCCGGCGCGATTCGGAATAGAATCGCGCTTTTCTTCGTTAAGGACCGGGCGTGAAAATCATCATCCTGGGGGCCGGACAGGTCGGCTCGTCGGTGGCGGAAGCCCTGGTGAGCGAGGCCAACGACATCACCGTGGTGGATACGGACGGCGAAAAACTGGCCTATCTGCAAGACCGCTACGACCTGCGTACCGTGTGCGGCAATGCTTCCCACCCCTCGATCCTGCGCCAGGCGGGGGCGGAGGACGCCGATATGCTGCTCGCCGTCACCCAGGCGGACGAGATCAACATGCTGGCCTGCAAGCTGGCCAAGATACTGTTCAATATTCCCACCAAGATCGCCCGCATCCGTTCCTTCGATTACTTCCGCTATCCGGAAATCTTCGCCGAGGAAAACCTGGCGGTGGATTACACCATCAGTCCCGAGCAGGCTCTCACCGACTACATCGGCAAGCTGCTGGAATACCCGGAGGCGCTCCAGGTGCTGGATTTCGCCGACGGCAAGGTACGGCTGGCGGCCGTGCGCGCCTACCACGGCGGTCTGCTGGTGGGCCACGAACTCAAGAACCTGCGGGAGCATATTCCCACCGTGGACACACGGGTGGCGGCGATTTTCCGCCGCGACCGGCCGATCTTTCCCGAGGGCCATACGGTGGTCGAACCGGGGGACGAAATCTTCCTCATCGCCGCGCGAAAGAACCTCCGTACCGTGTTCAAGGAGCTCCGCCGCATG
Source organism: Betaproteobacteria bacterium (assembly GCA_020061285.1). Next base: position 2,209 of record JAGUYQ010000277.1, on the reverse strand, counting down.
GACAAGCCGGTGAAGCGGGTGATGATCGCCGGCGGCGGCAACATCGGCCGCCGCCTGGCCCGCAGCCTGGAGAAGGACTACGAGGTCAAGCTGATCGAGGTCAACAAGCGCGCTGCCGAAAGCCTCGCCAAGGAGCTTTCCCATACCCTGGTGCTGGTGGGAGACGCTACCGACGAGGAATTGCTGGTGTCGGAGAACATCGAGGAGATGGACGTGTTCTGCGCCCTCACTAACGACGACGAGAACAACATCATGGCGGCCCTGCTCGCCAAGCGCCGGGGGGCGCGCAAGGTCATCGCCCTGATCAACCGCATGTCCTACGTGGACCTGGTGCAGAGCGGCCAGATCGACGTCGCCATTTCCCCCGCCCAGGCCACCATCGGCGGCCTGCTCACCCATGTGCGCCAGGGGGACATCGCGGTGGTCCACTCCTTGCGGCGCGGCGCGGCGGAAGCCTTGGAAATCGTGGCTCACGGCGACGCCAAAACGTCCAAGGTGGTGGGACGGGCCATTCAGGAGATCGACCTGCCCAAGGGCACCACCATCGGGGCCATCGTCCGCGGCGAGGAGGTGTTGATCGCCCACCACGACACGGTGATCGAAAGCGGCGACCACGTGATCCTGTTCGTGGTCAACAAGCGCATGATTCCCAAGGTCGAAAAGCTGTTCCAGGTCGGCATCGGATTCCTCTAAATGAACAAAGTCCTGCCCATCACCAACGTGCTGGGGCTGATGCTGATGTTGTTCAGTCTCGCCTTCATTCTTCCTGTCGGCACCTCTTTTTGGTACCAGGATGGCACGGCATGGGAGTTTCTCGAGGCGATGATCATCACCCTCGGCGGCGGCTACCTGATGTGGCTGTTCACCCGCCGCTTCAAGCGGGAGCTCAAGGCCAGGGACGGTTTTCTGCTGGTGACCCTGGTGTGGACGGTGATGGCGGCTTTCGCCACCATTCCATTGATGGGGGAGCTCCGCGGCTTGTCCTTCACCGACGCCTATTTCGAGACCATGTCCGGGCTGACCACCACCGGGGCTACTACCCTTACCGGCCTGGACACCATGCCGCAAGCCATCAACATGTGGCGCCACGAGCTGCACTGGATCGGCGGCATGGGTATCATCGTGCTGGCGGTGGCCGTTTTGCCCTTGCTGGGGATTGGCGGTCGCCAATTGTATAAGGCCGAGACCCCGGGCCCGATGAAGGACTCCCAATTGACCCCGCGCATCACCGAAACCGCCAAGAACCTGTGGCTGGTGTATGTCGGGATTACCGTGGCCTGCATCCTGGCCCTCAAGTGGGCCGGCATGAATTGGTTCGACGCGATATGCCATGCTTTTTCCACCCTCAGCCTGGGGGGGTTTTCCACCCATGACGCCAGTATCGGCTACTACAATTCGCCCCTGATCGAATTTGTCCTGATCGTGTTCATGCTGCTCGCCGGCATGAACTTCGCCACCCACTTCCTTGCTCTGAGGGGGCGCAGCTTCCGTTCCTATTTGGAAGACGCCGAAGCCAAGGCATATGTCCTCTTGATGGCGGTAAGTTGTTTCGGCATCGGGTTCTATCTTTGGTGGATGGGCACCTACGCCAATTTTTGGACCGCCCTGCGTCACGCCAGCTTCAGCGTCGTCTCCCTGGCCAGCACGACGGGTTTTGTCACCGTGGATTACAGTTTGTGGCCGATTTTTGCCCCGCTTTGGATGCTGTTCCTGTCCTGCGTTTCGGTGAGTTCCGGCTCCACCGGCGGCGGCATCAAGATGATCCGCACCCTGCTGGTATTCAAGCAGGGATGGCGGGAGATGCTGCTGCTGATCCATCCCCGCGCCGTGGTGCCGGTGAAGGTGGGCGACCACGCCATTGCCAACAAGGTGGTGTTCGCGGTGCAGGGATTCATTTTTCTCTATTTCTACAGCGTGGTGGCGCTGACTTTCCTCCTGTTGCTGTCCGGGATGGATTTCGTTTCCGCTTTCACGGCGGTGATTGCCTGTATCAACAACGCCGGTCCGGGCCTCAACCAAGTGGGGCCGGCCACCAATTACCAGAGCCTGACGGATTTCCAGATATGGGTGTTGAGCTTCACCATGCTCCTCGGCCGCCTGGAATTGTTCACCCTGCTGGTGTTGTTCACCCCGGCCTTTTGGCGGAAGTGACCATGGACCCGGCGGCCTTGATCGAGAATTTCGAGAGGATGCTGGCGGCGGGAAAGGA
>JAGUYQ010000325.1 GCA_020061285.1 Betaproteobacteria bacterium | reverse complement strand
GATGCCGATAATCAAGCCGCGCTTGCGGCGCATGAATTCGCCGATTCGGTAGAGCAGGCCGTCTGGGGCGGTGCGCTGTAGGGGGTGGATCGGGATCACGGAATAATTCGCCATTATTGGCCTCCTGGGCCGGTTTCGAAGCGGAATGGAATATGAAAGACTTGTCCCTCGCTTTCCATTTCCACCATCGCCCGCCATTGTCCATGGCCGGAAATGCATGCCGGCAAGGAAGCCTGGCCGCGGTAGAGCCCCATGCCGGAACGGGATAGGGGCGTCCGGCTGGAGCCCATGGGTGGGTCCGTGGCGGTGATTTCCACCGTTATCGGACTGGCCTGGCTGCCGGCGACCTGCACTTCAACGTCAAAGGGAGCGTTTGCCGGAATCGGCCGTGGCGCGAAAACGAGTTTTATCTCCGAGCCATCAGGCAAGGCTGCGCCGCAGGCGCCCCGGCTTAAACTGCATGCCTCGTCAAGGGGCAGCAGGATTGGCTGAGGTGAGGAAAAAACAGTGGCTTTCACCAGCAGGGCAGCCGCCATCAGGCCTATAAAGGCGCCCGCCAGCGCGCACTTCGGGCACGCGCCAGGAGGGAGAGGCATGGATATGGCGGCCACCGTGCTCATGTATTCACCGTGACGGCTGGCTGCGCGCGCGGACGCAGCAGGCCGGCGATCAACACCCAATATCCGGCATAGACAAGCACCAGCATGAGGGAGGGGCGTGAGCGGTAGCCGGTGAAGGAGGCGATGAGGCTCCCGGCCGTCGAATTATTGTCCAGCAGAGACGAGGAATCCCAGACGGGATCGACCAGGGTGGGCAGCCATTCCATGCCGATCAGCCGTTCCATGCCCCCCGTCAGCAGGGCAGCGGCGAGGAAGAGCAGCACGATCCCGCTGATACGGAAAAACAGCCGGTAATTCAGGAAACGCAGGCCCCGGCTCACTCCCCACGCGGTGAACAGCGCCAGCAGAAGACCGGCCCCCGCGCCAAGGAAAAGCGGCTGTGCGCTTGCCTGTCCGGCCCCCAGGCCATAGAGGAACACCGCTGTTTCACCGCCTTCGCGTGCCACGGCCAGGGCGGCCAGAAGCGATAGCCCCATCCAATTGGCTTGCTCGGTGGCGCGGGCCGCGCCTGCTTCGAGCTCCCGCTTCATGCCGCGCCCGTGTTTTCCCATCCACAGAACCATCTGGGTAATGAGTCCAGCGGCGATGAAAAGAAGGGCCGTCTGGAAGTATTCCAAGGCTTCGCCGGCCAATTCGCTCTGCACGAATAACATCAGGGCGGCCAAGCCGGCAGCCAGGGCTACGCCCGCCGCGACGCCTCCCCACAGCCAGGGAAGACCTCGGGCGCCGTGACCGCTGTTCTTCAACCAGCCGTAGAGGATGCCGATGACCAGCAAGGCCTCGATGCTTTCCCGCCACACGATGAACAAAGCGTTCCCCATGGAGCCTCCCTATTTGGCGATAATCCGGCCCTGGGCCGTGTCTGGATGGAACTCGCCGACGAAGCGGTACGTGCCCGGCTTGAGAGGAGCGAAAACCAGGAAGGAAGTGACGCCAGGGGCGAGCACCTTTTCCTTGCGCAATTCGGTGCTTTCGAACTCTTCGGCTCCCGGCCCCTTGTTGGTGATAACGATCTTGAACCGCTCGCCGGCCTTGACGTCAAGGGTATCGGGATGGAAGCGCCCATCCTGGATCATCAGATGGTAGGTAGGCAGATCCGCCGCGTGCGCGGCGGGCAGGGTAGCCAGCAAGAAGGCAGCGGCAAGGAAAAGGTATTTCATGGCAATGATCCTTAGAAGGTCAGTTGGGCACGTAGGCCAAGGATTTTTACCGCATTGGCGGCGCCGTGGCCGCCGGGGTTGCTGATGAGTTGGAAGTCCGGCGACAGCTCGAATTGCTTATGGACGCGGTAGCGGTAATAAGCCTCCAACACTTTTTCCGAGCCCGATGCGGTGTAGTCGTAATCCGGCACGCCGTCGGCGTTGGCATCCACGGTAGCGGAGTCACGGTTGAAATCATCGCTGGTGTGTTGCAGGCCGAATGCCAAGCCGACGGCGTCGCCGCCACGCTCCCAGTAGGAGCCCCCCCATTCCGCGCCCAGGGACAAAGCGCGGTCGAAGCGCACGTGGCCCTTGATTTGTTGGCCATAGCGGCCGAACAAAGTGGTGTAGTCGCCGATGCGCTGGTCGAAACTTAAGCCCCAGCCGGAGTGGGGCTCGAAGGTGCCGTCGTAAGCCGGCCCCTGGCCGTTGCGCCAGCCGTAGAGGCGATAGTTGCCATCCAGACCGCCGAATAGCTTGCGTTGGGTTTCCAATTGGGCAATGACGAGGGGGGAACTAAAGAAACGCTCATAGTTGGCGCCTTGGCCCGCACCGAACACACCTAGGGAAGCACGCCAACTCTCTGGCTTTTCTTTCTGGTTCAGATAGGACAAGCGGAATCCGGGCGAAAAGCCGTTGGCGTCCACGCCGATGTCACCGCCCGCGTCCAGTAGGGCGTTGTGCACGAAAACGGTGTTGAGGAACTGGCGCGTCTCGTCGTTGGCTACCGTGCTCTGGTCGAAGAACACAAAGGGGTCCATTTTGCCGAAATTGATTTCCAGGCTCTCCCTCGAACGTGGCTTGAAGCCGCCGAAGGGCAAGGGGATGGTCGCTTGGTACCAGGCTTGTCCCAGGATCGCCACGCTGTTGTCCGGGTCGGAATTGAGGGCGCGGAAGGCTGTGGCATTGGGCTTGGCGTAGACTGGCAGGTCGTTGAGGCCCTTGCCTTGGCCGATACGGAATTGGGCGAAGATGCGATTCTCCGTATTGCCAATGTCCGGCAAGGGCAGGGTGACGTAAACGTCGCCCCGGTAGTTGAGTTGACTGGCGCCGTTGGGGGCGGCACCGGAAACGACGCCGCTGGCTTTCTGGGCCGTAGTGGTGAGGCTCATGCCGGCGGTGATGCCTTCCAGGGCCTCCACCGTACGCGCCTGTTTCTGCATGCCGAGGGCTTGATACTCGACGGCCTTGAGGCGGGAGGTGATTTCCGACTCGGTCTC
>JAGUYQ010000181.1 GCA_020061285.1 Betaproteobacteria bacterium | reverse complement strand
GGGATTTTTAGGACCGTTCCGGCCTTCAAGCTGTTCGGCTGCTGGGGGTCGAATTTCTCCGGGTTGGCTTCGATGATCGCTTTCGCCAGTTTTTTCTGCAGCGCGGTGTTCCACGGATAGATGTCGTGAGCGATGCCGGACAGGGTGTCGCCCGGCTTGACCCTCCAGGTTTCCACGGCCTGAGGGGGTGTTGCCGCGGGTGTTTTCGCCAGCCGGCTGTCGGTTTTTTCTGTCGCCGCGGGAACGGTCGGTAGCGGGGATGGCGCCGTGGGAAGGTCGAGGAGCGCCACGTATTCGCGGCTGAGGCGGCCGATGGTGGCGCAGTCGGCTTTTACCCAGAAGCGGACGGCGGGCTCGCTGACGGCTTGAGGGGTGGTGACGCGGATTTTCCTGCCGCCCTTTTCCAGCGTAAGCCGGATGCCGGACAGTACCGGCACACCACCCTCGCCTCGGCGGGAGAGGTCGGGGGCGAGGCACTCGGGGGGCAATTGCTCACCTTCTTGAAGCTCGACGGGGATGGTGGCGGAAAAAGGCATGCCGAGAAAGGAGCGGACTTCCAGGTTGCCCAAGCCGAAAGACCACACGGGAAAGGACGCCGCGGCGCAACATAGGGCCACTGCGGCTTGCCGTACTATCTGGAGGGTGTTGCGAAGGGGAAGGGGCATCGGCTACTTGCACCAATCGCTGACGGCGCGTTGCGCCTCGTCAATGGCCTTGGCGCGCTCGGCGTCGTCGAGGAACACCCGTTCCCCCTTCTCGTTGTACTTGGTCAGGCGCATGCCGTCTTGCAGCATTTTCAGGTTGCCGCGGGCGGCGGCGCAGTTTTGTTTGGCGATTTCGGCCTGCTTTTTTTCTTCGGCGGCCTTCTTGTCCGCGTCTTCGGCTTCCATCCGGCGCTGGCGGAATTCCATATCCTGCTCGGGCAGGCTTTTCCGTTCCGGGCTTGAGGCGCTGGGCTGGTTCTTGATGTTCAGGGATTGGCTTTTGCGGGCGTTGGCCGGAGGCTGGTCCGAGTAATGGATTTCCCCCTTGTCGTCCACCCATTTCACGATTTCGGCCTGGGCCGCAAGAGGGATCAACAGGAGGAGGAAAAAAAGAAAGGGGCGTCGCATATCCAAGGGCCTGCGAAAACGAAACAGGGCGATAACTCGCCCTGTCCGCATGGGTATTACTTATTGGTCGGGGCGTAGCTCAGTTGCTTGATCCCGAGTTGGGCGTGCTCGCTGGCTTCTTTGGCTTCCTTGAGGACCTTGGCGCTGTCGCCCTTGGCTGCCGCCGCCTTGGCATCCTTCAGGGAGTCCGCAGCCGTGGTCCAGAGGGCGTCCTTGGCTTTGGCTTCCTTCACATCGGCCTCGGCCTTGGCGAGGGCCTGCTTGGCTTCAGCCGAAATGGTCACTTGAGGGGCCTCGGCCTTGGCGGATTCTTCCGGCTTCACGCCGGCGCTGCCCTGGCAACCGCCCAGTACGATGAGGCCGGCACCGGCCAGCGCTAACAGCAGTTTCTGCATTCTTGTCTCCTTCATTGGGTTGATGTCGTTTCTGTCGCGTCCCGCCGATGTGGGGGAACGCCTCCTTGGCGTACGGATTTTGCACCCGTTTCGGACTAAACATTAACCAGTTGCGGGAATGAAGTCAATTGAGGGGCGCGCGGTTGAAACTTTTGCGCTCCTTGCGTAGTCTTACCGTCGGATTCAACACCCCAAGAGGAGAATACTGGATGCAACCCGAACTGCGAGTCGCTAATACCGGTGCCGAGCTTGCCCTCGGTGCCAACAAGGTTCTGCGCAACACCTACATGCTGCTAGGCCTTTCCATGGTGCCCACGGTCATCGGCGCGATGATCGGCATGAGCCTGAATTTCGCCTTCATGGCGGCCAGCCCCATCCTTAGCACCGTCGTCATGCTGGCGGTGATGTTCGGCCTGTTCTGGGCCATTTCCGCCAACCGCGACAGCGCCCTCGGCGTGGTGCTGCTGCTGGCCTTGACCTTCTTCATGGGGCTGATGCTCGGCCCAATTCTCCAGGTAGCGCTGCACCTCAAGAACGGCGCCCAACTGGTGGGCATCGCCGCCGGCGGCACCGGGGCGATCTTTTTCACCCTGGCCACCATCGCCACCACCACCAAGCGCGACCTGAGCGGACTGGGCAAGTTCCTCACCATCGGCCTGGTTCTGTTGATCGTCGCCTCCCTGGCCAACCTGTTCTTCCAGGTGCCGGCGATGCAACTGGCCCTGTCCGCCATCGCGGTGCTGATCTTCTCCGGCTTCATCCTGTTCGACGTCAACCGGGTGGTGACCGGCGGTGAAACCAACTACATCATGGCCACCCTGGCGATCTACCTGGACATTTACAACCTGTTCGTCAATCTGCTTCAGTTGCTGATGGCCTTCGCCGGCGAGCGCGACTAAGCGCCCCGGTTCAGGCAGGGGCCGGCCGGAGCGATCCGGCCGGCTTTTTGTTTTTGGCCGCCCGGCTAGGCTCTCGCGCTCCTTGTTTCGGGCTATAATGTTGTTTTTTGAGTTTTTTCGGGAAAGTCTGCTTTGCTTTATACCGCCAACATCACCATGCAGTTCGGGGCCAAGCCCCTGTTCGAAAACGTCTCCGTCAAGTTCGGCGAGGGCAACCGCTACGGCCTGATCGGCGCTAACGGCTGCGGCAAGTCCACCTTCATGAAAATCCTCGGTGGCGACCTGGAGCCTTCCGCCGGCAACGTCTCCCTCGATACCGGTGAGCGCCTCGGCAAACTGCGCCAGGACCAGTTCGCCTACGAGGACCAGCGGGTCATCGACGTGGTGCTGATGGGGCACGACGAGCTGTGGCAAGTGCAGCAGGAGCGAGACGCCATTTACGCCAACCCCGAGGCGACGGAAGACGACTATATGCGCGCCGCCGAGCTGGAAACCCGCTTCGGCGAGCTGGACGGCTATACCGCCGAGGCCCGCGCCGGTGAGTTGTTGTTGGGGGTGGGCATTCCCACCGAGCAGCACGCCGGGCTGATGAGCACGGTGGCACCGGGCTACAAGCTGCGGGTGTTGCTGGCCCAGGCCCTGTTCTCCGATCCGGACATCCTGCTCCTGGACGAACCCACCAACAACCTGGACATCAACACCATCCGCTGGCTGGAAACGATGATCAACGGGCGTTCCAGCACCATGATCATCATTTCCCATGACCGCCACTTCCTCAACAGCGTGTGCACCCACATGGCCGACCTGGATTACGGCGAGATTCGCGTCTATCCGGGCAATTACGACGATTACATGGTGGCCTCGACCCAGGCCCGCCAGCGCCTGCTCGCCGACAACGCCAAGAAGAAGGAGCAGATCGCCGAATTGCAGGCCTTCGTCGCCCGCTTCTCCGCCAACGCCTCCAAGGCGCGCCAGGCCACCAGCCGCGCCAAGCAGATCGACAAGCTGAAGGAGGGCGCGGTGGAGGTCAAGCCTTCCAGCCGCCAGAATCCCTACATCCGCTTCGAGGTGGACGACAAGGACAAACTGCACCGCCATGCGGTGGAGTTGCTGGACGCGACCAAGGGCTACGACCACGTGCTGTTCCACAAGCTCAGCCTGACTCTGGAGGCCGGCCAGCGCCT
>JAGUYQ010000155.1 GCA_020061285.1 Betaproteobacteria bacterium | reverse complement strand
GGTGGAGGGCAAGGACCGCTTTTCCCCCCAGGAACAGTGGCAGGCCCATGCCTTTTACCAAGCCAACGCCAAGTTGAATTTGGGGGGCTCCCTCTACCATGTGGCCGGCCTTCCCGGCGGAAATGTGCCGACCTACAACCGTTTCGACGCCAACGTGATTTGGCAGGCCGCCCGCACGGTGGAGGCGCGCCTGGCCCTGCGCAACCTGTTCGACCCCGGCCACCTGGAGTATTCCGCTACGGACGGCCCCACGGCCAGCCAGGTGCCCCGCAGCGTGTACGGCAGCTTGACAGTGCGTTTCTAGCCGGAAGGATGGTTTGGTAGATATGACGCCAGCGGTTTCCCGCTTTTCTCCTTGGCGCCGCCTGTTTTCCGGCGCGGCGCTGGTGAGCGTGCTGCTCGGATTTTCTCCTGCCCGTGCGCTGTCCGCGCCGGCGGAGGAGTACGAGGTGAAGGCGGCGTTTATCTACAATTTCGCCAAGTTCGTCGATTGGCCCGCTTCGGTGGGCAGCAAGCTGCGCCTGTGCGTGGTGGGAAAATCCCCTTTCGGCAGCGCTCTCGACGACATCAAGGGGAGGATGGTCAAGGAGCGCAAGCTGGAAGTCCTCCAACTCGATAGCGCTTCTTCACTGGCGGATTGCCAGATGCTGTTCGTCAGCGCCTCGGAGGAGCGGAACCTGGACCGTATCGTTGCCAGGACTCGCGCCACCGACACGCTTCTGATTAGCGATAGCGAAGGTTTTGCCCGGCGCGGTATCATGATCAACCTGTATGTCGAGGAAGGAAAAATCCGTTTTGAAATCAATCTTTCGGCAGTCCGGCGCAGCGGCCTCAGCGTCAGTTCCAAGTTGCTGTCCCTCGGGCGCTTAGTGGAGTGACCGCCGTGAACCTGGCCGATCTTTCCATCAAACGCAAACTGATTTTCCTCGGGGCCGTCACCGCCGGCGTGATCGTGGTGTTGCTGGGAACCTTCCTGGCCTTGATGGAATGGCACGAGCGCCGCTCCCAAGCCGCCACCGAATTGACGCTGGATGCGGCCATCGTTTCGGACAACGCGGCCCACGCGGTGCTGTTCGGCGACGAAAAAACCGCCAGCGACGTGCTGGCGCCCCTCCTGGGAAAGGCCAACATCGTCTATGCCTCCATCCTGGACAAGGCGGGCAGGCCCTTGGCGGAGTTCGAACGCGTTCACCAGGTGGCTTGGCCGGAGAGCAATCCCCAGATGGAGAAAGTGGCTTTCTACGGCAGCCACGCCCTTCTGGTGCATGAACTGAAGTTCGATGGTGAACGGATCGGCACCCTCTTCCTGCAACGGGACATGTCCGTCGATTACCGGAAGCTTGCCTCCAAAATGGTGTTGATCGCCCTGGCCACCCTTCTCTCCTTGCTGGCGGCGGCGATCTTCTTCGTCCGCCTTCAGCGGGGGATTACCGAGCCCTTGCGCGTTCTTACCGACCAGATGGAGCGCGTCACCCGCAACAACGACTATTCCGTGCGCGTGCCGATCACCAGCCGCGACGAATTCGGCACCCTGGGCCAGGGTTTCAACCTGATGCTGGAGACGATAGGGGAGCGGGACAAGGTGCTGGAAATCGCCAACGAACACCTGGAAAAGATCGTCCACGAGCGGACCCGCGAACTGGAGCGTGCCAACGCCGACCTGCATGGGCAGGTTGCCGAACGGGAACGGGCCGAGCAGCAGTTGAAGGTGCTGAACGAGAACCTGGAGCAACTGGTTCAGTACGAGGTGGCGCAAAACCGCGAGAAGGACCATTTGCTGATCCAGCAGTCCCGCCTGGCCGCCATGGGGGAGATGGTGCACAACATCGCCCACCAATGGCGCCAGCCCCTCAATGCCTTGGGATTGGTCATCCAGAACCTATCCTTCGATTTCCAGGACGGCGTGCTGGACAAGGAAACCATGGACCGGCAAGTGGAGGTGGCGATGGAGCTGATCCTGGGCATGTCCAGCACCATCGACGATTTCCGCCAGTTCTTCAGCCCCGACCGCCAGCCCAGCGACTTCGATATCGGCCATGCGGTGGACAGGGCGCTCACCGTTATCGAGCCGGCCTTGACCAACAATTATATCGGCCTGGAAAAACACCTCGAGCCCGGCTTGATGGCCAGCGGCTACCCGAACCAGTTTTCCCAGGTGGTGTTGAATATCGTCGGCAACGCCAAGGACGCCATCACCGGCAAAGGGATGAAGAACGGCGCCATTTTCATCCGCCTCGGCACCGAGAACGGCAAGGCCCGGTTGACCATCGAGGACAACGGGGGAGGTATCCCGGCGGAAATCCTGCCGAAAATCTTCGACCCTTATTTCACCAGCAAGGAAAAGGGCAGCGGCATCGGCCTCTACATGAGCAAGACCATTGTCGAGCGCAACATGGACGGCACCATTGCCGCGGAGAATGTGGATGGCCGGGCCCGCTTTACCATCGAGTTGCCCTTGGCGGGCGGCTGAGGCGGACGAGAAAAGGGCGGCTCGCCAGGAGCCGCCTTTGCGCCGATCGCAGCGGTTTAGTTGAAAATGCCTTCCCAGAACTTCCACCACGGCGTGTCGTGGGGGGTGAGCTGGGTGTAGTACTGGCTGTTGGGGAAGTTCTTGCGCAGCACCCGCATGGAGTCGTCCCGCAGATCGGTCATGCCCAACTCGTCGTAGCCCTTCACCATCAGGGCCAGGGCCTGCTCCGTCACCGGGGCCTGGGGATAGGTCTGCACCGCGTACTGGGCCCGGTTCACCGCCGCCAGGTAGGCGCCGCGCTTGATGTAATACCGGGCCACGTGCACTTCATGGGAGGCGAGGGCGTTCACCAGGTATTTCAACCGCGCCTGGGCATCCGGGGCGTATTTGCTGTTGGGAAACTTGGTGACCAGTTCCTTGAAGGATTCGAAGGCTTCCTTGGAGGCCTTGGGGTCCCGGTCGGTGAGGTCCTTGTCCCCCAGGCCGACGCGGGACAGGAGGCCCAGGTCCTCGTTGAAGTTCACCAGGCCCCTCAAGTAGTAGGCGTAGTCCACGTTGGGGTGGTTGGGGTGAAGCTTGATGAAGCGGTCGCAGGCGGCGACGGCGGAGGCGGGCTCGTTGTCCTTGTAATAGGCGTAGGCCACTTCCAGTTGGGCCTGCTGGGCGTAACGGCCGTAGGGGTAGCGGGCCTCCAGCTTCTCGAAGTATTTGACGGCGTCGGTGTAGTTGCCGTCGTTCATTTTTTCCTTGGCGGTGGTGTACAGCTTTTGCGCCGACCAGCCGGCGGTCTCGTCGATCTGCTCGGGCAATAGGCTGCAACCGGCTAACAAGAGAAACAGAATTACCGCTAAACTATGCTTCATGGCCGCATCCGAAAACAATTTAGCGGATTATAACCGAAACCCGAACCAACTCCAGCCG
>JAGUYQ010000225.1 GCA_020061285.1 Betaproteobacteria bacterium | reverse complement strand
CGTCGAGGCTGGTCCAGGCCATGCAGGCCGCGACGATGGTGGCGATCTTGTAGACGGTGAAGAGCGCCATCCACCAGTAGGTAATGACGGGCCTGACCGACTGGTTGAGGGCATCGATCCACGGCACGCCGGTCATCTGCCCCTGGCTCCTGATGGCCTCGACAAATGCGGCCAGCTCGCCGGCCTGGGCCGCCATGGCGCCCTGGGCGTGCACCAGGTCGATAGCCTGCTCGGCGCGGGCCGTGTCGATCTGGAGCTGCAGCTGCGTCATGCGGTACTCATGGTCGCGGTCGCGCTGGTCGGTGAAGAGCTTAAGGATCTCCGGCACAAAGCGCAGCAGGCCGCCAAGGCCGCCGCCGCGTTGTTCAACTGGAAACCGCCCGCCAAGGCGGGGCGGGGCAAGCCGCTGCGGCTTCCCGCCGGGCTGGCGTAGCGCCAGGTTTCACCTGCATCGCGGAACGAGAACTCATGGCCGATGCGCCACAGCTCGGCGCCGATCTCTTCGGCGTGACGGAGGAGGCTGGCGGGCGGCGCGGGGTCGGCACAGATGGCGGGACGCTTGGCCCGATAGATGCCCGCCTTCTCGAAACCGATAGCCTCCCGGTTGTCCCCCAGGTAGTCGGTGTGGTCGATGGCCACCCCGGTGACCACGGCGCAGTCGGAATCGAAGGCGTTCACCGCGTCCAGGCGGCCGCCGAGGCCCACCTCCAGCACCGCCGCATCCACTCCCTGCTCCATGAAATACCACATCGCCGCCAGGGTGCCGAATTCGAAATAGGTCAGGGCGGTCCCGCCCCGTGCCGCCTCCACAGCAGCAAAGGAGCGGCACAGGGCGGCATCGTCCGCGTCCCGGCCGGCGACCCGGACGCGCTCGTTGTAGCGCAACAGGTGGGGCGAGGTGTAAAGGCCGACGCGGTAACCGGCGGCGGAGAGGATGGCTTCAAGAAAGGCGCAGGTGGAGCCCTTGCCGTTGGTGCCGCCGACGGTGACGAGGGGAAAAGCGGGCGCCAGCCCCAGCTTGGCCTTAACCGCCGCCACCCGCTCCAGGCCGAGTTCGATGGTCTTGGGGTGGAGGCTTTCCAGATAGGAAAGCCAGCCCGCCAGGGAATCAGGCATTGGCCGGCGGCAGGCCCATCATCAAGGTGATGAGATTGGCGAGGCGGTCGCGCATCTCGCGGCGGTCGATGATCATGTCCACGGCACCGTGCTCCAGCAGGAATTCGGCGCGCTGGAAGCCTTCCGGCAGGGTTTCCCGCACCGTCTGCTCGATCACCCGCGGGCCGGCGAAGCCGATCAGGGCGTTGGGTTCGGCGACGATCACGTCCCCCAGCATGGCGAAACTGGCCGATACGCCGCCCATGGTGGGGTCGGTGAGGACGGAAATGAAGGGCAGCTTCGCCTCGGACAATTTGGTCAGGGCGGCGCTGGTCTTGGCCATCTGCATCAGGGACGAAAGCCCTTCCTGCATCCGCGCCCCGCCGCTGGCGGAGAAACAGAGGAAGGGAGCGCGCTGTTCCAGGCTCTGCTGCACGCCGCGCACGAAGCGCTCCCCCACCACCGAGCCCATGGAACCGCCCATGAAGCTGAACTCGAAGGCCGCCGCCACCGCCGGGATGGTCTTGATGGCCCCCTGCATCACCACCAGGGCGTCGGTTTCGTCGGTCTGCTTGCGGGCATCGACCAGGCGGTCGGCATAGCGCTTGCTGTCCTTGAACTTGAGGCTGTCCGTGGGCTGCACCTCGGCGCCGATTTCGAAACGGCCCTCCGGGTCCAGCAGGAAATCCAAGCGGGTACGGGCGTTGATGCGGTGATGGTGGCCGCACTTGGGACAGACCTCGAGGTTTTTCTCCAGGTCGGCGCGGTACAGCACCGCCACGCAGGTCGGGCACTTGGACCACAGCCCCTCGGGCATGGCTTTCTTGGCGCCGCCCTCGGCCTTGCGCTGAATCTTGGGCGGCAACAGTTTCTGGAACCAGCTCATGGGTGTCTCCCTATCGTTTCTCGGCTTCGTCGATGGCCGACCGGAAACCGGCGACCAACGCGGCCATGTTTTTCTGCAACTCCGCAACCTTGGAGGTTTCGATTTCCTGCACCAAGCGGCTGCCGATCACCACCGCATCGGCAAAGGCGGCCACGGCCCGGGCGGTATCGGCGTCGCGGATACCGAAACCCACCCCCACCGGCAGCGGCAGGGCGGCCTTGAGCTTCGCCACGTTGCGCTCCACTTCGGCGGTGTCCAGGTTGGCGGCGCCGGTCACGCCCTTGAGGGACACGTAATAGACGAAGCCCCGAGCCAGCTTGGCCACCTGGGCGATCCGCTCGGCGGAGGAAGTGGGGGCCAGCAGGTAGATCGGCGCCAAGCCCTTGGCATGCAGCTTCTCGGCGAAATCCGCGCTTTCCTCGGGGGGGTAATCCACCACCAAAACGCCGTCCACCCCCGCCAGGGAGGCGCGTTCGGCAAAGCTTTCCACCCCCATGGCCTCGATGGGATTGGCGTAGCCCATCAGCACCACGGGCGTGTCGGCGTTCTTCTTGCGGAATTCGGCCACCATCTCCAGCACCCTGGACAGGCTCACGCCGTGGGCCAGGGCCCGCTCGGAAGCGCGCTGGATGGTGGGGCCGTCGGCCATGGGGTCGGAAAAGGGCACCCCCAGTTCGATCACATCGGCACCGGCCTCCACCAGGGTGTGCATCAGGGGCACGGTGTGCTTGGGGGACGGGTCGCCGGCGGTGATGAAGGGGATCAGGGCTTTCTTGCCCTGCTGCTTGAGGTGGGTGAAGGTGGCGTCGAATCGGCTCATAAAATTCATTCGATCAGGCGTACATCAAACGGTGGCCCTTGGGCTGGGGAACGGGGTCGCCGTGCTGGCTGGCGGTTTCCACCCACAGGGCGATGGCGTCCTTGGCGTTGGCCAGGGCGGTTTCACGGCTGTCGCCGTGTGCCATGCAGCCGGGCAGCTCGGGGGCCTCGGCGATAAACACGCCGTCTTCATCACTCCAATAAATAATAACTTCGTATCTGTCGATCATGCTTCGCCTCCAAGGCGGTACTTCAGGATCACCGCCCGTACTTGCCTGACTTGGTATGGTTTTGCCTTGCCGCCGTCCCGTTGCAGGTTGATCAGCTCCTCGACCCCCGCCCGATGGAAAACATTATGGCTGCCGCGGCTCCTTTTTTCGAATCCCATATATTCCAGCAACCCGCACAGTTCATCAAACCCGATATTGTTGTCCGACAACCCACGCAATATCTGAAACAGCAGCTTATCGTACTTTCCCATCCTAGAGTTTGATGCCGACCAGGTCGGCCACCGTGGCCATGTCCTTGTCGCCTCGGCCGGAGAGGTTGACCAGCAGCACCTTGTCTTTCGACAGGGTCGGCGCCAGCCGGGCGGCATAGGCTAGGGCGTGGCTGGATTCCAGGGCCGGGATGATGCCTTCCAGGTGGCACAGGTCGTGGAAGGCCCGCAGGGCCTCGTCATCGTTCACCGTCACGTACTCGGCGCGGCCGATGTCCTTGAGGTAGCTGTGCTCGGGGCCCACGCCGGGATAGTCGAGGCCGGCGGAAATGGAATGGGTTTCGATGATCTGGCCGTTCTCGTCCTGCATCAGGTAGGAGCGGGCGCCGTGGAGCACACCGGGCCTGCCGGCGTTGAGGGGAGCGGAATGCTTGCCGCTGTCGATGCCGTAGCCGCCGGCCTCGACGCCGATGAGGCGCACGTCCCCGTAGGGAATATAGGGGTGGAACAGGCCGATGGCGTTGGAGCCCCCGCCCACACAGGCGATCACGGCGTCCGGCTGGCGTCCGGCCATTTCCGGCATCTGCTCGATGGCTTCCTTGCCGATCACGGTCTGGAAATTCCGCACCAGCATGGGATAGGGGTGGGGACCGGCGGCGGTGCCGAGAACGTAGAAGGTGTTCTCGATGTTGGTCACCCAGTCCCGCATGGCCTCGTTCAACGCGTCCTTCAGCGTCTTGGAGCCGGATTCCACCGGCACCACGGTGGCGCCCAGGAGCTTCATGCGGTAAACGTTGGCCGCCTGGCGCTTGACGTCCACGGCGCCCATGTAGACCACGCATTCCATGCCGTAGCGGGCGGCCACGGTGGCGGTGGCGACGCCGTGCATGCCGGCGCCGGTCTCGGCGATGACCCGCTTCTTGCCCATGTAGCGGGCGAGCAGGGCCTGGCCGATGGTGTTGTTGACCTTGTGGGCGCCGGTATGGTTGAGGTCTTCCCGCTTGAGGTATATCTGCGCCCCGTTGAGGTGCTCCGACCAGCGATTGGCATGGTAGATCGGGCTTGGCCGCCCCACGTAGTGCTTCAGTTCGTGGTGGAACTCGGCCATGAAGGCGGGGTCGTTGCGGCAGGTTTCATAGGCCTGGGTCAACTCGTCCAGGGCCCCCATCAGGGTTTCCGCGACGAAAATGCCGCCGTAGGGGCCGAAATGGCCTTTCCGATCCGGCTGGTCATACTCTTGCATTGCGCACTCCTTGCATGAACGCGGCGATCTTCGCTGCATCCTTTATTCCTTTTCCTTGCTCGACACCGCTGGACACGTCCACCGCCCAGGGCTTCACCCGAGCCACGGCTTCTCCCACGTTGGCCGGGTCGAGCCCGCCGGACAGCACCAGGGGAAGGGGCAGGTCGCGGGGGATCAGGTTCCAGTCGAAGGCCAGGCCCGTGCCGCCGGGAATACCTTCGACAAAGGCATCCAGCAGCAGTCCCCGTGCGTCGGCATAACGGAGGGCGTATTGTACCAAATCCACCCCCGGTTTGACCCGCACCGCCTTCAGGTAGGGCAGGCCGAAGGAGCGGCAGAACTCCGGCGTTTCGTCGCCGTGGAACTGGAGCAGATCCACCCGTACCTCGTCCAGAACCGCCCTCACCTCCTCCTCCGCCGCGTTCACGAACAGGCCGACGCTGGTGACGAAAGGCGGCAGGCGGCGGAGCAGTTCGGCAGCGCGGGAGGCGGCGACGAAACGGGGGCTCTTGGCGTAGAACACCAGCCCGACGGCATCGGCTCCCAGGTCGGCGGCGGCCGACAGGTCTTCCTCGCGGGTGATGCCGCAGATTTTGACGCGGGTCATGGTGGCGGTCGAAACGGCTAAGTGGTTGCGGAGGCGAAACTATAACTCAAAACGCCGGCAGGCCCCACTTCGGGTCGTAACCGATACCGGCCAGGTAAAGGCCGTCTGGGGAAAAGGTCGGCGCGGCCAGTCGCCGGTCCCGGCTGGCCAGGAGGTGGCCCACCCATTCCGGCGGATGCTTGCCCTTGCCCACGTACACCAGGCAGCCGACGATGTTGCGCACCATGTGGTGCAAAAAGGCGTTGGCCGCCAGATCGAAGAGGATCAGGTCGCCGTGGCGGCGGATATCCAGTTGCGTCAGGGTGCGGATCGGCGACTTGGCCTGGCACTCGGCGGCGCGGAAGGCGGAAAAGTCCTGCTCCCCGAGCAGGCAGGCCGCGCCCTTTGCCATTGCTTCCACGTCCAGGGGATGGTGGAACCAGCCCACTTTCCCGGCCTCCAGGGCCGGACGCACCGGGCGGTTGAGCAGTCGGTACTGGTAGCGCCGCTCCAGGGCGCTGAAGCGGGCATGAAAATCCCCCGCCACCTCGCGGGCCCAGCGCACGCCGACGCTGTCCGGCAGCAGGG
>JAGUYQ010000262.1 GCA_020061285.1 Betaproteobacteria bacterium | reverse complement strand
CCGGGTTTGAACTGCCCGGCGCGGAGTTTCTCGATGTAGGGGTCGGATACCGACAGCTTGTCGGCCACGCCATTGAGGACGCTGTTGAGCTCGACCCCTTCCAGGTCGATGACGAAGCGCTCGGGATTCTTGACGGTAAAGTGCTTGAACTGGATGGGCGCGTCGGATTCGAGGGTGACGCGGGTATAGTCCTCGGCGGGCCAGATGCGCACCGAACTGACTTTGGTCTGGGCCAGGGACACGCCGGGAGACAGGGCCAACGACAGAGCAAGCGCGGCCGCCGCGGCCAGCCGCAGCCATGCCTTCCTTATGAAACGGGCTTCTCCTTCAGCCGGTTTACGCATTGCTCGCCCTTTTCCGTTTCCGCCGTTATATCGGCCCGCCGCCCGGAACCTTGAATCTCCAGGCTGATTCGGATGTCCGGCGGCGGCAGCAGACCCGCGGCCTTTTCCGGCCATTCCACGAAACACGCCGCGTCGGCATTGAAGTATTCGTGAAAGCCCGCGTCCAGCCATTCCCTTGGATCACCGAACCGATACAAATCAAAGTGATATAAGTTTAACCTAGAAACCACATAATGTTCAACCAAAGTATAGGTCGGACTTTTCACTTTTCCACCATAACCCAGGCCCCGCAGCACCGCGCGGGTGAGAGCGGTCTTGCCCGCCCCCAGGTCGCCGGACAGATAAACCACCAGCCCCGGCTCCAGGGCCTGGGCCAATTCGGCGCCGAGGACGGCAGTGGCGCCCTCGTCGGGCAAGGAGCGTGTCACGGATGAGCGGGGAAAGGTATGATGGGCGCTATGCATGGGTCACCTCAAGATTTCGCCGCCCTCGCCTCGCAAATCAAGGCCTGGGGACGGGAGCTGGGCTTTCAGTCGGTGGGCGTCAGCGGCATCGACCTCGGCCAGGCCGAGAACCGCCTGCTGGATTGGCTGGCGAACGGCTACCACGGCGAGATGGATTATATGGCAAAACACGGCAGCAAACGCAGCCGCCCCGCCGAACTGCTGCTGGGAACCCGCTCGGTGATCGCCGTGCGCATGAATTACCTGGCGACCGATCCGGCCGACGACCGCCGCCTGTTGCAGCGACGGGACCACGCCTACCTCTCCCGCTACGCCCTGGGGCGGGACTACCACAAGGTGCTGCGCAACCGCCTGCAAGCCCTGGCGGATAAAATCGCCCACCACGCCGGGCCCTTCGGCCATCGCGTCTTCACCGACAGCGCACCGGTACTGGAAACCGAACTGGCTGCCCTGGCCGGCAACGGCTGGCGCGGCAAGCACACCCTGGCCCTGGCACGGGAGGCGGGCTCCTTCTTCTTCCTGGGGGAAATCTACACCAGTCTACCCCTGCCGCCGGACATGCCGGCACAAGGCCACTGCGGCACCTGCGACGCCTGCATCCGGGCCTGCCCCACCGGCGCCATCGTCGCCCCCTACGTGGTGGATGCGCGGCGCTGCATTTCCTACCTGACCATCGAACTGGCGGGGGCCATTCCCGTGGAACTGCGCCCCCTCCTCGGCAACCGCGTCTACGGCTGCGACGATTGCCAGCTCTACTGCCCCTGGAACCGCTTCGCCCAGCCCTCCGGGGAAAACGACTTCCGTCCCCGCCACGGTCTGGACCACGCCACCCTGGCGGAACTGTTCGCCTGGGACGAAAAGCGCTTCGAGGCTATGTTTGCCGGCAGCCCCGTCCGGCGTATCGGTTTCGAGCGCTGGCTGCGCAACTTGGCGGTGGGGCTGGGCAACGCCCCTACCTCCCCCGCCGTCGTTGCGGCGCTGCAAGGCCGCATCGGCCATTCTTCGGCCCTAGTTCGGGAGCACGTCGCCTGGGCCCTGTCCCGCCACGTACGCTGAGTCCACCATGCCCCCCATATCGGGACAGATGCCCGTGAGCGCGCAGGAAATAGACGCCCGCTTGCTCAGCCATTGCTCGTATTCCGCGGCCGGAAGCGGTTTGCTGAGCAAATATCCCTGGGCCATATCGCATTCCAAAATCTTCAATTGCGCCAACTGGGTTTCCGTCTCGACGCCTTCGGCCACCACGGTCAAATCCCCGCTGCGGGCCAAGGCAATGGTCATCTGCACGATTTGCAAATCCCCCAAATCATCCGGCAACCCATCGACGAAACTGCGGTCGATCTTGAGCGTATCGACCGGCAGGCGTTTCAGGTAGGAAAGGCTGGAATACCCCGTGCCGAAATCGTCCAGACTGAGGCGCACGCCCAAGTCCCGCAGGCGGTTGAGGGTGGCGATGGAAACCTCCGGGTCCTGCAGCACCATGGATTCCGTCAATTCGATCTCCAGCAGATGGGGCGGAACCCCGGTCTCCCGCAGGATATCGCTCACCGTCTGGACGAAATCCTGGCTCTCCAACTGGGCGGCGGACGCATTCACCGCCACCGCCGGAGGCGCCACCCCCTGGTCGCACAATTTGCGTATCTGCCGACAGGCGGTGCGCATTACCCACTCGCCGATGGGAATGATCAGCCCCGTTTCCTCGGCCACGCGAATGAAGCGGTCGGGAGGAATCAGCCCCTTCTCCGGGTGATGCCAGCGGATCAGGGCCTCGGCGCCGCAGGGGGAATCGTACTTCAAGCAGAACTTGGGCTGGTAAAACAGCTCGAAATGGCCCATTTCCAGGGCTTGACGCAGGCCGATCTCCAGCTCCACCCGCTCCACCGCCACCCGGTTCATTTCATTGTCGTAGAAGCACGCCTGGTTGCGTCCGGCGGACTTGGCCGCGTACATGGCGGTATCCGCGTTCCTCAGCAGGGTTTCCACGTCCTGGCCGTCATGGGGGAATACGCTGATACCGATGGAAGCAGTGGCATGAATCGCGCGCCCGTCGAGCATAACCAGCGGCTCCATCGCCTGGAGCAGCTTTTTCGCCACCACGGAAATATCGCCAAAATCCCCCGGGTCGTGCAGCAGCGCCACGAACTCGTCGCCCCCCAGGCGGGCCACCGTATCGCTGCTGCGCACCGTTTCCCGCAGGCGTTCGGCCACGTTCATCAACAGGACGTCGCCCTGCTGGTGCCCGAGGGAGTCGTTCACCCACTTGAAGCGGTCCAGGTCGAGGAACAGCAAGGCCAGCAGGGTTCCGTCGCGTCGCGCCTGGACGATGGCGTTCTTCAACCGGTCCATCAGCAGCGCCCGGTTGGGCAGGCCGGTCAGGGTATCGTGGGTCGCCAGGTAGACGATGCGCTCTTCCGATGCCTTGCGCTTACTGATATCGGTAAAGGTGCCGATGTAGTGGGTAATCTCGCCTTCCTCATCCTTGATGGCCACGATGGACAGCCACTTGGGATACACCGCGCCGTCCTTGCGGCGGTCCATCACCTCCCCCTGCCAGCGCCCCGTTTCCCGTATCTGCGCCCACATCTCGGCGAAGAACTCCGGCCCTTCCTTGTGGGCCGAGAGCATGTTCGGATTCCGCCCCAGCACGTCTTCTTCGCCATAGCCGGTCAATTGGACGAAAGCGGGATTCACCGACAGGATACGGGCTTGCGCATCGGTAATCAGAACGGCCTCGCTGCTGTTGGAGAAGACCATGGTCCACAGGCGGCGCTGAGCCTCCTCCCGGCGCCGCTCGGCCTCCCGTAGCTCGGCCTGGGCGGCCATTTCCTCGATCGCCGTCGCCACCTCGCGGATTTCGTCGTCTTCCCCAAGCCGAGCCAGCCTCACCTGCTCCTGGAGCCTGTCCGTCACCGCCCGTGTGGAGGAAAACTCCTCCACCGCGTTTCCCAGGTCATTGATGCGACGCGCCTGGCGCATCAGCCAAATACCAATGGTAAACCACAGGATAAGGCCGTCCAGCAAAGGGATCAGGCTCACACCCAACACCAGTTCGGTGGTGGAAAACAGCACCTTGATCGGCGCCTTGACCGCAAGCTCAACCGGGCTACCCGCCTCGCCGGTCCAGGAAAGGCGCTGGCTGCCTTGCGTGTCCGGCGGGGTGTTTTCGAGGCCGGCGCTGCCGAGGGAACTGGCCACCGTCTTGCCGTCCAGCGCGACGCTCAACAGCACACCCGGCGCCGCCAACTGATACAACAGGGCATTGTCGATGCGGAAAAACAGGGCAAGCCGCCCCTTGCCTTCCTCCCCCAGCCAGATTTGATCGACGAATACCCGGTACAGCCCGCCGGACTCCGGGTCCCGGTAAAAACCGTTGCTTGCCCCTGCCGGCAAGGGAATCTTGTCCAGATGAAGGTCCTTGCCAAAGGAAAAGAGGGGCTTCCCCTTGCGGTCCTCGATCAACAGATAATGAAAGCGGCGGTTGTTCCCCTGCACCGTCATGAAGGCCTGGAGATTGAGCAGGGCTGTTTGCCGCGTTTCCAGAATGCGCGTATTTTCGATCCGTACCCGAAAATCCTGGCTTTGCAGTTCCCACTCCCGCTCGAGCTGCATCAGACGGGAATGGTAGAAACTGGCCAAGTCCTTGCTGCGTTCCGCTTCAGCCTTGTCGAAGGCGGTTCGATACACCACCAGGGTGGAAAGCCCCACCACCAGCATGAACACGCCCAGGCTGAAAACCAGGCGCAGGGCCGCCTGCCTGCTGATGGAAGTGCGCCTGTGGGACTTTACTTGTGTCGCCCGGCCCATCGGTCATTCACCATGCTTTCGATACGTAGCGCCTGGGCGGAAGGGTTGCCTTCGTTGGTGGTGCGGAAAAACAACTCTGTCTCCCGCAACTGGCCCGTGGAGAAGCGG
>JAGUYQ010000199.1 GCA_020061285.1 Betaproteobacteria bacterium | reverse complement strand
GGTACCGTAGACTCTGGCTTTGAGGGCACCGTTTCCCTGGCGGTATTCGATGCTTGCACCCTGACCCGCCCTATCGTCGGGAAAACGCACCCTGCCGTGGCTTCCGCCGACTTCACCGCTGATTCCCGCGCCCGTTTTGTCTTCAATCGAACCGCTGTCCTGTCGAACGGTGATCAGAAGGCGGCGTGGGGCGCGGTCGAGTTCCGCCAGCAGCTTGCGCAGTTCGGCGAGGTTTTGCGGCGTGGTGCGGACGATCAAGCGATTGTTCAGGCCGCTGATCGTCCCCTGTTTATCCACGAATGGGCGCACCAAGGGCAGGAGTTCCTCGGCGCTGCGGTAGTTCAGGGGCAGAACCTCAAGCACGGCTTGGTCCGCGGCAGCGGCAACGGGCAGAAATAGGAGGAGAAAGAAATATCGGAGCAATATTCCCGGCATATCATCACCTGCAATCGGTTTTGCCTAGGATGGCTTTAGGTGCTAAATTTCATTGCAGTATGGTCTCCCCCACTCTCAAGCGCAACATAACAACCCAAGAAGGGCGACGCTTCCCATGATCGAAATCCGAATCCACGGCCGGGGTGGGCAGGGCAATGTGGCCGCCGCCTACATGCTCGCCACTGCCGCCTTTGAAGTAGGCCGCTATTGCCAGGCCTTTCCCAATTTCGGCGCCGAACGGCGCGGCGCGCCGGTAACGGCCTTCGTGCGCATTGCCGACAAGACCTTCCGGCGGCGCAACCAGGTACAGACGCCGGCCTTCCTGATCATCCAGGACGATGCACTGCTCCACGTGCCGGGCGTGACCGACGGCCTGCTGGACGGCGGAAGCATCCTGGTGAACTCCAACCATTCCTCGGAGGAGCTTACCGCGCAGGTGAAGGTGCCGGTGGTCGCACTACCGGCCGCCAGCTTGGCCAAGCGTATTCTGGGCCGACCGGTACCGAATACCGCCCTGCTATCGGCTTTCTTGACCCTCACCGACATGATGCCCGTCGAGGCGCTGGAAAAGGCCGTCAATCGCCGCTTCAAGGGAGAGGTGGCGGAGAAGAACACCCAATTGATCCGCGAGGCGGCCTCGATGGTGCCAGCCAGTTTGTGGAAGGAGAACACCCATGCTGCAGGTGCTTGAAGGCTCCCAGGCCGTCGCCCAGGCGGTTGCCATGTGCCGCCCGCAAGTGGTGGCCGCCTATCCCATCACACCCCAGACGCACATCGTGGAAAATATTTCCAAACTGGTGGCGGACGGGAAGCTGAAGTGCGAGTTCGTCAGCGTGGAAAGCGAATTTTCCGCCGCGTCGGTGGCCTTGGGTGCCGCGGCGGCCGGCTCCCGTGCCTATACGGCGAGTGCGTCCCAGGGCATCCTGCTGATGAGCGAGGTGCTGTACAACATCGCCGGCATAAGGGTACCCCTGGTGCTGACCTGCGCCAACCGGGCCATTTCCTCTCCCCTTTCCATCTGGAACGACCAGCAGGACTCCATGGCGGTGCGGGACGCCGGCTGGATCCAACTTTATTGCGCGGACAACCAGGAAGCGGTGGATACCACCATCCAAGCCTATCGCATCGCCGAGGCCACTGAATTGCCGGTAATGGTGTGCGTGGACGGCTTTATCCTGACCCACACCCTGGAACCCATCGATATCCCCTCCCAGGAGGAGGTGGATAAATTCCTCCCCCCCTATAAATTTTCCCGGACCCTCGATCCTCGCAACCCGATCAGCGTCGGCACGCTGGTATCGCCGGACCATTACAGTGAAGCGCGTCATTCGCACCATACGGCGCTGCTGAATGCCCAACAGGTCATTATCGACGTTGATCGCGAATGGCAGGCTGTCACTGGGCGGAGCACCGGGGGCCTGGTAGCGGTGGATGGGCCGGAGGACGCCAAGATCGGCATCCTGACCCTAGGTTCGATCCAGGGAACGCTACGTGACGCCATGGATGAATCCCCGGATCTGCCGCCGGCGAAAATCATTCGCCTGCGCAGCTTCCGTCCCTTCCCTATCGACGCGCTGAAGCAGGCTTTTGAAGGATTGACCGACCTGGTGGTGCTGGAGCGCGCCTTGACCATGGGTTCCGGCGGCATCGTGGGCGCGGAAATTCGTAACGTGCTGGCCGAAATGAGCGCCCCACCCCGTTTGTTCAACTATGCCCTGGGTTTGGGCGGGCGGGACGTTCCTCTCTCCACCTATCGCAGCCTTCTGGAAACGGTGCAGCAAGGCGCCCCCGGACGTTTCGCCATTTTCGACCTCAGGCCGGAACGATTGCCCGAGGAAGACCGTTAGGGTGTCCGCACAACGGGCCGGGAAACCGGCCCGTGTTTTTTGGGCAAAAAAAAGCGCGGCCAAAGGGGGAGGCCGCGCTGAATATCCACCAAAGGAGGATGGAGGAGACAACACCAAATACTCAAAAGGGGGATGAGCATTTCGTGTTGATTAGAATTATCTAATATTGTTATTTTCTTTGCAAGTATTTTTACCAAAAAAAACACGCCCAATCTGGGCGTGTTTTTTCGACATGGGGTCTCCCCCACAAGTCCTTATTGGACCAGGAAAGAAGTAAAATTCACTGACTTTATCGCTTCTTTAAGTCCCTCCTTGCCCAGCAATTCGTTCAAACGGGAGGCCAACTCATCACTCAGCTTTTGTTTCCCCTCGAGGGAGGCGACATCCTCCCCCTTTTTGGCGGTGAGAAGCATGATTATGCCGTTGCGTATAACCGGCAGGTATTGGCGGACCTCTTCCGCCGTATGCTGGTTCGGAACTTTCAACTCGAAAGTAGCCTGAAGGTAAGTTGCATCACTCC
>JAGUYQ010000255.1 GCA_020061285.1 Betaproteobacteria bacterium | reverse complement strand
GATGGCGGCGGCGCGGGCCGGGCGGGCGCCAAGGTGGTGCATGGCGGCGGCCACTACCAGGCCTTCCGGAATATTCTGCAAACCGATACCCAGGGCCGTGGCCAAGCCGAGGGCGTTCTCCGCGCCGTAGCTGGCCCCGACGGAAAAGCCTTCCGGCAGGTTGTGCAGGGCGATGGCGGCGGTCACCAGCCACATCCCCTTGTGCCGCCCCGCCGAGGGGATATCACCGGCCTCGTGAACATGGGGGGTCATGCGCTCCAGGGCGCCCATCATGGCGGCGCCGAGGGCTAGGGCGAAGGCAGAAAACAAGGCCGCGCCAGTGTCGCCTCCCATGAGCGGGCGGGCACTTTCCATCGCAGGCAACAGCAGGGAAAACACCGCCGCCGCCAGCATTACCCCGGCCGACCCGCCGAGAAGGGCGTCATGGTCCCGGGCGGACAGCCGGTGCAAACCGAAGGCGGCAAGGGCCCCCACGCCGGTGGCCAAGGCCGCCAGGGATGAGGCGGCTACGCCCTGGACCAGGGCGGGGGAGGGACGGAAGGCGGCCATGACAGCCAGGAGGTGTTGCCCGCCAAACAACAAGGCCAGCATTATCCCCGCCGCCAAGCCCGCCCGCCGCAGAACGCGGTATCCCGCGCTTATATGGGCTTGGTGCAGGGCCAGCATCAGTTGGCTCATGGCGTCCTCCGTTCCCTCGACCTCAGGCCGCGACCTCGACCATGTCGAAGTCGGACTTGGCCACGCCGCAATCCGGGCAGGCCCAGTCGGCGGGAACATCTTCCCAGGGGGTGCCGGGAGCGATGCCGTGGTCGGGGTCGCCCTTCACTTCGTCGTAAACATAACCGCATACGATGCATTGCCAGGTTTTCATGGAAATCTCCTTATTGGTTAATTGAGTCGAGGTCGGGTTCAGGCAGCCGCTTTCACCGTTTTGGCGAGGGCGTCGCGATAGTGGGCAGCGTGGCGTTCTTCCACCTTTGCCAGGGCGGCAAAGCGCTTGGCGGCCTTCTCCAGAGTGGCCTGGAAGCGCTCGGCATGCTCACGGGATTCGGCAATCTGTTCGTCGATTTCCGCCACGGCGTCGCTCTTGCCCTCGGCCACCGCGGTTTCGCGGAACTTGGGGTACATTTCGCTGTACTCGTAGGTTTCCCCCGCGATCGCCATTTCCAGGCACTTGGCCGGGGTCAGGCCGCTTTTCGGGTAGAGCAGGTCCAGGTGGCCGAAAGCGTGCTGCACTTCCTGGTCGGCGGTTTCCTCGAAGGTGCGGGCGGTCTCCTCGTCGCCCTGCTCCCGTGCGATCTTGGCGAAATAGCGGTACTTGATGTGGGCCATGGATTCGCCGGCGAAGGCGGCCTCGAGGTTTTCCAGGGTTTTGATTTCGGGGCGTTGCATAATAGGATTCTCCTTTCGGTTGCTGTCGGCGTCATCGGCGATGACTTGATGCCAGTGTAGGGATTTGCCGTTGATACGGCCAATTGATTGTTCAAAATTTGCTGATTTGCTATGCTTATCACAACTGGATAGCCGGGACCCCTCGCCATGACCCTCAACGAACTCCGCTATATCGTCGCCGTTGCCCGGGAGCGCAACTTCCGCCGGGCGGCGGATCGCTGTTTCGTCAGCCAACCCGCCTTGTCCCTGGCGGTACAGAAACTGGAAGACGAGCTGGGGGTGCAGTTGTTCGAACGCAACAAGACCGAGGTGACCGTCACCCCCATCGGCGAGCAGATAGTGGAGCAGGCCCAGCGGGCCCTGGAGGAAATCGGCCGCATCCGCACCATCGCCCGCCAGGGGCAGGACCAATTGGCCGGCCCCTTGCGCCTGGGGGTGATCTACACTATCGGCCCCTACCTGCTGCCGGAACTGATCCCCCTCCTCCACGAGCGGGCGCCGCAAATGCCCCTGGAAGTGGAGGAGAGCACCACGGCCAACCTGGAACAGTTGCTGCGCAACGGCCGCATCGACGTGGCGATCATCGCCCTGCCCTTCGACGTGCCCGGCGTCCTGACCCAGGCCCTGTACGACGAAACCTTCGCCGTGGTGGTGCCGAAGAGCCATGCCTGGGCCTCGCGGGAGTTGATCAAGGCGGAGGAGCTGTCCCTGGAAAAGGTGCTGTTGCTCGCCAGCGGCCATTGCTTCAGCAATCAGGTGGTGGAAGCGTGCCCCGAGTTGCAGCGCAAGGGGGGCGAAGTGTTGCAGGGGAATTCCCTGGAAACCATCCGCAATATGGTGGCTTCGGGGCTGGGCATCACCGTCCTGCCCTGTAGCGCCACCAGCGAACGCTACAAGAGTCCCCTGCTGGAAGTGGTGCCTTTCCAGGATCCCGTTCCTTCCCGCCGCGTCGCCATCGCTTGGCGCAAGAGCTTTGCCCGTGAGCAGGCGGTGGAGGTGCTGGCCGATGCTATCCGTGCCATCGGCGGCCCCTGCCTGGAGCCGGTGACAGAAGCTTAAAGCCGCGAAATCACGCGCCAAGCCTCTCGGGCATGCGTGCAGGATTTTGGCCGATGGTGCCCATCACCCACCGCCCCATTGCGCACACCTGACAAGAAGCCCGTCCGGCGAGGGCAAGCGTGGCGATGGATTAGGGAGAAACCGGACGCCCGCCGCTCCTCAAATTTGAAGAGGGAGTTTTTTCGCTAGTAGGTGGTTTTACGAATTTACCCGCCCAAGACGGCGGCTGAGAATCACGCCCTCAGGCTAAGGTATTTATATTTCAATAATTTAGTAAAATCACCAAGCCAAAACTGCTAAAGTTATTAGAAATGATAAAAACGCTAAAGTATATTTTTAGCCGGACGTTATAAGTGGCACTCAAAATTTAAGAAAAACCAAGCGGCACAGAAAAGCCTCCAAGAAGCCTAAAGAGGCAAAGGTCACCATGGAGGCAAGGATGCTCGCTCGGGTATTTCCCCGGTTTGTGGATGTCGCAACGGTTCTGGAAATCGCCGCTGCCGGCATTCCGGAATACGGCAAGGAGTATATGCCAGGGAGTGCGGGTGAGTGCTTCCACCGCAAGGGCTGTCCTCTTGCCTGCGGCCTCGCCCGTAGAGCCCCCGTCGGCTTCGCGCCAAGCTTGCTTTCGTAACAGTCAAATTTCGTTGCCCAGAGGCGTGTATTGCCTCTTCATGGGGGGCGGGCGGGCCTGGGGCTCAACCGGACGGGGCCCAGCCAGTGGATCGCCAGCACCCATATCGTCGCACGGGTCGGCTCGACGCCTGAACTGGCGGGCAACACGGACTCTTCCCGCGGATGGGTCGAGGTCGTCAGGAGTTTCTGAGTGGGTAATGTCAGGAAAAGGCTGTGTCTGGACTCCCCAGGCGCTTACGAAACGATTCGAGCAGCGGTTGACCGATCGCTGGCACACGCTTTCAAGGAGGAGTCTCATGTTAAGAAGAATATTTTGTTTTTTTCTGTTGGCCGGATATCTCTCGTTGGGTTACGCACAGCCGGAAAATCGGCTTGAAGAGCCTGCGGGGAAAAGTAAATCGAGCTCGGCGGCCAAAACCCTGGCACGCACACTGACCGTCACGAATCAATGCAAATTCGATGTCTGGCTCCAGTCCGTCGGCTCGAACGCCTCCAGCATTCCTTGCTCGCCCAATACGCAAAGTGCCCAGGCGAATTGTCCAAGCGGTTTTATCTGCTATAAGAAGAGCACGAATGCCAGTTATTGCGTGGCGGGAACGACCACCGTCACAAAGTTTCCGATTAAAAAACAAAGCGACATCACCCTGGCTCCAAACAATTGCACATCCGATGCGGTGGTGACCGATAAAACGAGCGATCTTTGGGGGCAGTGTACATGTGCGGCTAGCAGCGGCTGTGCCAGCAACCAACAGTGCCAGCCGGTCACTTCCAAAATAAACCAATGCTTCTGGAGTGTTCCGCTGCCGGACAACGGAAAAGTGAAGTCAGGCGGTTCCGTCCCCCTGACCATCAAGATTGATTCAACCTTGTCCGCCGATGCAATGATAGCCGGGGGCAAGTTTTACGCGAAACTGGCTTGTGACGTCAACGGCAAATGCCTCGCCGACAACACCCTGGGCGCGCCGGCGACACTGATTGAATATACCTTTCAAAATAATAATGACTGGTATGACATCTCCTACATCAACGGCATAAGCCCCCCGGCGACAATGTATCCCGTGCCGGCGAAGAACCTCGATTATTCATCGACGGACCCCTACCGCTGCATGGCGGCCGGGGGGGACAAGAAAACGATCAAAGAAATCAAGGTATTCCAGAAAGCGAAGGGTATTACCGGAAACTCGACGCTTGAGCCGTTCGCCTGTACCAATGACTATAAAACGGTATTTGATAAGACCTTGAGCGGATTCAATTTCGTTACACCATCAACCACGGCTTGCTCGTCTCAATCGAGTTGTGCAACAGGCCAAGCTTGCGGGCTATCTTTGACGTCGGTAACAAGCGGGGGCACGGGTACGACTTGCGGAAACAGGCTCGGTTACTGGACGTACGCACAGTTCTGCGCGGCAAACGCCAGCTATAAAAATACGGACTTAGGGATCGACTGTAGCAACGCTACGAACTATGCCTATGCTTCATGCACGGCGGGTACTAAGAGTAATACGGGTGCGGGGCGAAGCTGCTTTAATTCGACTACAACGTCATCGGGCGATTCATGTTGTGGTTATGAGGCGTGGTCAAATGCCAGCGGCGCTCAACCGATGGGGAAAGGCGACGCAGCGGTAGCGGGAGTCGTTACAACAAACTGGACAACCAACATCCTCCCCGCCGTCAAACCCGTCAAGAAGGGCTGCTTTCTTGCCTATGCCTATCAATTTGACGACCCCTACTCCACCTTTACCTGTGCAACAACATCGAAAGGCACGGTAAACACGGCGAACTACAATATCACGTTGTGCCCGAGCGGAACGGACGCGGGCATTAACCCCCCGGCACCCAACCAGTGCGTCGCTGCGGTACCGGCGGGGTACCAGTCTAATGAGTACAATGTGGGTGTGCCGGCCAAGATTACCTTGAGTGTCTATTCATGCGACTCTGCGGGTAATAATTGCACGACGGCGCAAAGTCCGACTCCTGCGGGGAGTTCGCTTTTCACCGTGACCATGGGGGGGATATATAAAATAAATGCGACCCATGGTACGTCCTCCCAGTCCTGCAAATTCAATATTCCAAAAACAGGTTGCATCACCCGTGTAAGCACGTCGCAACAATGTATGAATTGGCAGCTACCAACAGGCGGTGCCTGGAAGGGACGGGATATTTCGATTCCCAGCTTCTAAAAAATCCACGCGGGGCAGGGTCATATAAGGACGAATAGGCCCTGCGTTTTCCGCATAGGTTTCAGAAAACAAAAACCCCTGGAGCTTCCCAGGGGTTTTTATTGCTGCGTTGAAGCCGATTTCTGGCTGAAAACTCAGTGGAAACATAAGCATGCCATCCGGCAAAGTTATGATTCCCGTTTCAGTAAGCCAAGAAGCCCGCTGATATTTGGTGGAGACGAGGAGGATCGAACTCCCGACCTTCGCATTGCGAACGCGACGCTCTCCCAGCTGAGCTACGTCCCCGATTTGTGCCGCTATTATAGCCGTCGGCGTGGAGAATGGTAAACGCCCTAGAGGCGGCGCTGCGGTGGTTGCTGGTGGGACCAGAGCCAGAGGAAGACCCCGGCGGCAATCATGGGCAGGGACAGCCACTGGCCCATGCTGAGGTTGAGGGCCAGCAGGCCGAGGAAATCATCCGGCTCCCGGGTGAATTCCACCAGGAAGCGCAGCAGGCCGTAGCCGATGAGGAACAGGGCGGACACCGCGCCGGTGGGGCGGCGGCGGGAGGAATACAGCCACAGCACGGTGAACAGCACCAGGCCTTCCAAGGCGAATTCGTAGAGTTGGGAGGGATGGCGCACGGCCATGTCGTACTGGGGAAAGACCATGCCCCAGGGCACGTCGGTGGGGCGGCCCCACAATTCGCCGTTGATGAAGTTGCCGATGCGGCCCGCTCCCAGGCCCAGGGGGACGAGGGGGGCGATGAAGTCGGTGATGGCCAGCCAGGCCTTGTTGTGAAGGCGGGCATACAGCGCCATGGCCACGATTACCCCGAGAAAGCCGCCGTGAAAGGACATGCCCCCCTGCCACACGGCGAAGATCTCGAAAGGGTGGGCCAGGTAGTAGCCGAATTTGTAGAACAGCACGTAGCCCAGCCGTCCGCCCAGCACCACCCCCAACACGCCGTAGAACAGGATGTCGTCCAGGTCCTTGGGGGTCCAGCCCGACTCCGGTTGGGCGCGCATGCGCAGCCGCCCCAGCACCAGCACCAGGGTGAACGCCAGGAGGTACATCAGGCCATACCAGCGAATGGCGAGAGGTCCGATTTGCAGGGCGACGGGGTCGAATTGCGGGTGGATCAGCATTGGGGGGCGTTCGAAGTTTGGGTTAAAATCGCGCATTATACACTTCAGCCGCTGCAGAGGATTTCCATGCCCGCCTACCGTTCCCGTACGTCCACCCATGGCCGCAACATGGCCGGAGCCCGCTCCCTGTGGCGCGCCACCGGCATGCAGGAGGGCGATTTCGGCAAGCCCATCATCGCCATCGCCAATTCCTTCACCCAGTTCGTTCCCGGTCACGTCCACCTGAAGGACATGGGCCAACTGGTGGCGCGGGAGGTGGAGAAGGCCGGCGGCGTGGCCAAGGAATTCAACACCATCGCCATCGACGACGGCATCGCCATGGGCCACGGGGGCATGCTCTACAGCCTGCCGTCCCGGGACCTGATCGCCGACAGCGTGGAATACATGGTCAACGCCCACTGCGCCGACGCCCTGGTGTGCATCTCCAACTGCGACAAGATCACCCCCGGCATGCTGATGGCGGCCCTGCGCCTCAACATCCCCACCGTGTTCGTTTCCGGCGGCCCCATGGAGGCGGGCAAGGTGAACTGGGAAGGGAAGGAATACCATCTGGACCTGGTGGATGCCATGGTGGTGGCCGCCGACAGCAAGGTGAGCGATGCCCAGGTGGAGGCCTTCGAGCGCTCAGCCTGCCCCACCTGCGGCTCCTGCTCCGGCATGTTCACCGCCAACTCCATGAACTGCCTCACCGAGGCCCTGGGCCTGTCCCTGCCGGGCAACGGCTCCCTGGTGGCGACCCATGCCGACCGCAAGCGCCTCTTCGTCGAGGCGGGCCACCTCATCGTGGCCATGGCCAAGGCTTGGTACGAGCGCGACGACGCCTCGGTGCTGCCCCGCACCATCGCCAGCTTCGAGGCCTTCGAGAACGCCATGAACCTGGACATCGCCATGGGCGGTTCCACCAATACCGTCCTCCATCTCCTGGCCGCCGCCCAGGAGGCGGGGGTTAATTTCACCATGGCGGACATCGACCGCCTGTCCCGCCGCGTGCCCCACTTGTCCAAGGTGGCCCCCAGCATCCAGACCTACCACATGGAGGACGTGCACCGGGCCGGCGGCATCATGGCCATTCTCGGCGAACTGGACCTGGCCGGGTTGCTGCACCGGGACCTGCCCACGGTCCACAGCAAGACCCTGGGTTTTGCCCTGGAACAGTGGGACGTGCGCCGCACCGCCGACGAGAAGGTGAAAACCTTTTACCGCGCCGCGCCGGGGGGGGTGCCCACCACCGAGGCGTTCAGCCAGGACAAGCGTTATCCCGAACTGGACCTGGACCGGGAAGGGGGCTGCATCCGCGACAAGGCCCACGCCTACAGCCAGGACGGCGGGCTGGCGGTGCTCTTCGGCAACATCGCGCTGGAGGGCTGCATCGTCAAGACCGCCGGGGTGGACGAGAGCATCCTCAAGTTCACCGGCCGGGCGCGGGTGTTCGAGAGCCAGGACGATGCCGTGGAAGCCATTCTGGCGGACAAGGTCGTTGCCGGCGACGTGGTGGTGATCCGCTACGAAGGCCCCCGCGGTGGCCCCGGCATGCAGGAAATGCTCTACCCCACCAGCTACCTGAAGTCCAAGGGCCTGGGCAAGGCCTGCGCCCTTCTCACCGACGGCCGTTTTTCCGGCGGCACCTCGGGTTTGTCCATCGGCCACGTTTCCCCGGAGGCCGCCGAGGGTGGCGCCATCGCCCTGGTGGAGGAAGGGGATGCCATCGAGATCGACATCCCCAACCGCAGCATCAACCTCAAGGTGGCGGCGGAAGAACTCTCCCGCCGCTGGGGGGTGATGGAGAACAAGGGCAAGGACGCCTGGAAGCCGGCCAACCGCCAGCGCCCGGTTTCCGCCGCCCTGCGCGCCTATGCCGCCATGACGACGTCGGCGGCCAAGGGGGCGGTGCGGGACGTTTCCCAGGTAGAAAAGCAGTAGGGCTTCACCGCAGGGAAAAAGGCCGGTGAATCCGGCCTTTTGTTCGGGCCAATATCCGACAATAATATTCAACAATTGCCGGGTCCGTGCTAGAGTGGGGCCAAGTCTTAAGGATATCCTCCCATGCCCAACCATCTCGCCAGCGAAACCAGCCCTTATCTACTGCAGCACGCCGACAACCCCGTGGATTGGTATCCCTGGGGCGAGGAAGCGCTTACCCTGGCGCGTCGGTTGGATAAGCCGATTCTGTTGTCCATCGGCTATTCCACCTGCCATTGGTGCCACGTCATGGCCCACGAAAGCTTCGAGGACGACAGCATCGCCACCCTGCTCAACGAGCATTTCGTCAACATCAAGGTGGACCGGGAAGAGCGCCCCGACCTGGACCAGATTTACCAGTCCGCCCACCAACTGCTGACCCGGCGGCCGGGCGGCTGGCCCTTGAACATGTTCCTGACCCCGGAGCAGGTGCCCTTCTTCGGCGGCACCTATTTCCCCAAGGACGGGCGGGGCCAGATGGCCGGCTTCCGCGACATGATTCCCCAGATCGCCCGCCATTACCGGGAGAAGGGGAGCGGGATGGGGGAACTGGCCGCTTCCTTGAAGGAGGCGATGGAGGCCGGCCTGAGCGGCGCCGCGCCGGGGAGCACGCTGACCGCTGCGCCCTTGGAGGCGGCCTATAAAGCCCTGGAAAGCAGCTTCGATGGCGTTTACGGCGGTTTCGGCGGCGCCCCGAAATTTCCCCGTCCCATGGACCTGGATTTCCTCCTCCGCCGCTGGGCGGCCAGCGGGGATGAAAAAGCCTTGTCCATGACGACTCGCACCCTGACCGCCATGGCGGAAGGGGGGCTCTACGATCAACTGGGCGGCGGCTTTTTCCGCTATAGCGTGGACGAACGCTGGGCGATTCCCCATTTCGAGAAAATGCTCTACGACAACGGTCTGCTGCTGGCGATCTATGCCGACACCTGGGCGGCCACGGCCAATCCCCTGTTCCGCCAGGTCATCGAGGAGACCTGCGGCTGGCTGCTGCGGGAAATGCAATCCCCCGAGGGCGGATTCTATTCCGCCCTGGATGCGGATTCCGAGCACGAGGAGGGCAAGTTTTACGTCTGGCAGCGGGAAGAAGTGAGTAAGCTGCTGACAGCGGACGAGTGGCGGGTAGCGGAAGCCTGCTTCGGTCTCGATGCGCCGCCCAATTTCGAGGGGGCGGCGTGGCACCTCGCGCAAGTCCGCCCTATGGGGGAGGCGGCCGGTGCCACCGGCCTTTCGGCCGAACAAATCGGCCAGTTACTGGCATCGGCCAAGAGCAAACTGTTCGCCGCACGGGAGCCGCGCGTGAGGCCGGGGCGGGACGAAAAGGCGCTGACGGCCTGGAATGCGCTGGCGATCAAGGGGCTATCCCGGGCCGGGCGAGCCCTTGGCAGACCGGAGTGGACTGCGGCGGCGGGCCGGGGAGCGGATTTTCTCCGGCAAAAGCTCTGGCGCGAAGGCCGTCTGATGGCGAGCTACAAGGACGGCGAGGCCCGCTACCCGGCTTACCTGGATGATTACGCCTACCTGCTCGATGCCTTGCTCGAGCTCTTGCAAGGGAAATTCAAGGCGGAGTGGCTGGCCTTTGCCCGCGACTTGGCGGAAGGCCTGCTGGCGCGCTTCGAGGAGCGGGGAAAGGGCGGTTTCTATTTTACCGCCCACGACCACGAGGCCTTGCTGGCGCGCCTCAAGCCGGCTTTCGACAACGCCATGCCCGCCGGCAACGGGGTGGCGCTCCGGGCCCTGCTGCGCCTGGGCCACCTGCTGGGAGAAAGCCGCTGTCTGGAGGCGGCGG
>JAGUYQ010000015.1 GCA_020061285.1 Betaproteobacteria bacterium | reverse complement strand
GACTGTTCGGCCATGGCGGCTGCCCAGTCGTCGGAAGTACCCTGTTGATCCTTGCTTTCGCCCTCGGCCATTGCCGCCTCTATTCGCTATCCGTTGCCGTGAGGACCTTGTTCACCTTGAGCGCGTACTGACCGTTGAGCATGCCGTATTTACATTCGAAAACCGGGATGTTATCGACCTCGGCGATGACCGCCTCGGGAATATCCAGGGAAATGACATCGCCCACCTGAAGATTCATGATCTGCCCCAAGGTCACCGATGTTTCCCCCAGCGTAGCCACCAAATCCACCTCGGCATTCTGAATCTGCTTGGTCAACACCTTTGTCCAGCGCTCATCGACTTCCATGCGCTCGCCCTGCAACCCGCCGTAGAGCAGGTCGCGAATGGGTTCGATCATAGCATAGGGCATACACATGTGGAAATCGCCGCCCCCCTCCCCCAACTCGATGTTGAAGGACGTGGCGACCACCACTTCGCTGGGGGTGGCGATATTGGCGAATTGGGTGTTCATCTCGGATCGCACATACTCGAAATCCACCTTGAACACCGGGTCCCAGGAACGCTTCAACTCCTCGAAGGCCACCTCCAGCATGCGCTGGATGATGCGCTGCTCGGTGGGAGTGAAATCCCGGCCTTCCACCCGCATATGAAAGCGCCCGTCGCCGCCGAACATGGAATCCACCACCAAAAACACCAGGTTGGGATCGAAAATCAGCAAAGCGGTACCGCGCAGCGGCTTGATGTGGACTAGGTTGAGGTTGGTGGGAACGATCAGGTTGCGGATGAATTCGCTGTATTTCATCACCCGCACCGGCCCGACGGATATTTCGGCGGTGCGGCGCATGAAGTTGAACAAGCCGATGCGGAATTGCCGGGCGAAACGCTCGTTGATGATCTCCAGTGTCGGCATCCGCCCACGGACGATGCGGTCCTGGGTGGCTAGGTTGTAAGGGCGAACGCCCGCGCCGCCGCCCTCTTCCTCTTCAGGCTCGTCCGATTCGCCGGTTACCCCCTTCAGCAGGGCATCGACTTCTTCTTGGGAGAGTATCTCGTCTGCCATGGCCCCGGATTACTGGATGACAAATGAAGTAAAGTACACGCCCACCACTCCCTGGCCGGCAGGCAACCCCAAAGGCTTATTGATCGTTTCCAACAATTCGTTGCTCAGCTTCTGCTTGCCTTCCAGTGTCGCCAACTCTTCCGCTTGTTTGCTGGACAGCAGCAGCAGTACACCGTTCTTGATTTCCGGCTTGTGCAGATTGATCTTCTCCACCACCGTCGGATCGGAGACCTTGAGATCGATCCCTACCTGGAGATAGCGATTCTCTCCCATGAGATTGACGGTGAATTGCTCAAGGGTGGCGAACACCGGCGGCTTGTGTTCCTCCGCTTTATGCTCATCGGCCTTGCGCCCCTTGCCGTCGCCATGCCCCTGCATAAAAAACCAAACCCCGCCGCCACCTCCGGCAGCAAGCGCCACCGCCGCCGCCAGCACAATCAGCAACTTCTTTTTCGACTTACCCGCCGGAGCGGCAGGCTTTGCCTCCTCCTCCGGCTGTTTGCGCGGGTCTTTAGCCATATTCCGCCATCTCCCAATGCTCGCGTTTTGAACCCTACCTAGCCTGCGCCTTGTTTATAAACCTAATAAATTTATAAATCAAGTAGTTTTGGGCCATAGTTTATGTTTTTTATAATAAGAAATCAATAACAACACAAGCGCAGCAGCCTTTTTCACTTCGCCAAGGCACCCGTCACGACATTATCAAAAAATAAAAAACCGTTGCCATTCAATTAAATGGCAACGGCTCCTAAACCTCCCCGTGACGGGGCGCCGCAATCAGACGAAGGTATTCACCAAGCCATCGCGTTCAATGCGCACCATGCTCTCGCGGCTCGCCGACTCCGACTCGCCGCCGGTCAAGGAAAACTCCGGCCCCTGCCCGCCGCCGTTCCCCTGAAAGGATGCTTGCTGTTGTTGTTGTTGCTGCTGGGCAAAGGACTCCGCACCCACCGCCACGTTGCCCAAGGCGATGCCCCCGTCGGCCAACATGTCCCGCAAGCGCGGGATGGCCGCCTCAATCGCTTCCCGCACCGCCGCGTGATGGGATACGAAAGTGGCGCTCATCTGATCCTGGTTGATGCTGATGCGCACCTCCAGCGGACCGAGATTGGGGGGATTGAGCTGTAGCTCCGCCGTCTGTTTTTGCTGCCCGACCATCCACACCACCTTCTGCCCCAATTCCGCGCCCCACCCGCTCGCTCCCACCGGCTGGTCGATGCGCGCCGTGGAACCTTCTGTTGGCGCAACCCGCGATGACGGCTGCTGCGCCATGGCTTGCTGAGCCGCCGCCAGCTTATCGCCGAACTGCTCCGGCAGCGCCTCTGTGCCACGGTGGGAATCCATGCCCTTTTTCACCGCTTCCAATGGCAACATTTTGCCACCGTCGGCAATTCCTGCCGCCTCGACGGCCCCGTCGCCGGTTTTTTGCGCGGCAATCTGCGGCTTATCGTCCGCAGAGGCAAACGGAACTTCCCTGCCATCCGGGCTCGCCTTCTCCACCTTGCCCGTGGGCACCGTCGCATCCTTCTCCCCGCGACCGGCAGCCGCGGCCGGCGTTTTCGGCTGGTAAGAGGCCAAGGCCTGGGCGACTAGACTGGCCAAGGCATTCGGGTCCGTTGCCGTCTCTTGATCAGGCTGAAGTTCCAGCGTCAATTCCGCGGGCTCCGCCGTTTGCTTGGTGTCGAACTGGATCAGATCGAGGGGTATCTGCCGGCCGCCGAGCAGGCCGCCTTGGCTCAACTGCT
>JAGUYQ010000177.1 GCA_020061285.1 Betaproteobacteria bacterium | reverse complement strand
ATACACCCGTGCGCCGTTGCCGGTCGTCCAGTGCTGGATCGGCAGGGCGGCCTGGGCCGCGGCGGACAGCAGCAGGCCGAGGCCGGCGGCGAGAAGCGTGAGTTTCTTACAGATCATGGCGGTCCCCTTTCGGCGGCAGGGCCGGTTTCTTCGAGTCCAGGGGTTGCGGGTCGAGGGTGCCGACGGTGAGATTGTCGTCCGTCAGGTACTTGCGCGCCACCTCCCGCACCTGCTCCGCCGCCACCTGCTGCAACTTGGCGAGGCGGGTGTCGATATCCTTGTAGGACAGGCCGGTCAGTTCCATCTGGCCGATCACCATCCCCTGGTAAAACATGGAGTCCCGCTGGAACACCTTGGCCGCCACCACCTGGGAGCGGACGCGGGCCAATTCCTCCTCGCTGACGCCGTCCTTCTTGATGCGTTC
Organism: Betaproteobacteria bacterium; assembly: GCA_020061285.1. The sequence continues at coordinate 3,607 of JAGUYQ010000177.1, read as the reverse complement.
CAGCTCGGCGCGGACCGCCCCTTCCAAGGCGCCGACGGTTTTGCCCTCGCTGGGGGTGCCCTCGACCACGAAGAGGGACGGCCCGCGGGCGATGGCGTCGTAACCGGCCCCCACCTCGCTGGCGACCTGCTGCTCCCGCACCAGGGCACGGTTGAGGCGGGCCGCCGGGTTGCCGTCCAGTACGCCGGCCAGCACCTCCAGGGCATAGGGCTCCCAGTCCTGGTCCACATTGCGCAGGGCGGGGACATGGTAGGCCATCAGCATGTAGGGCAGCTTGGCCGGGGCCTTCACCTCCACCCGCTTGATACCGTCCTGCTTCGGCTCCTCCTGGGGTTTGCGCGGGGGCAGGGCATGGGGCTTGAGCTTGCCAAAATAGCGCTGGGCCAGCTTGAACACCTCGTCCGCCTTCACGTCGCCCACCACCACCAGCACCGCGTTGTTGGGGGCGTACCAGCGCCGGTACCAGTCGCGGGCGTCATTCACCGTCATGTGTTGCAGGTCGTTCATCCAGCCGATCACCGGGCGGCGGTAGGGGTGGGCTTGATAGGCCGTGGCCACGGTCTGCTCGTAGACCTGGGACTGGGGCTTGTCCTCGGTACGCCAGCGGCGTTCTTCCATCACCACCTGGATTTCCTTGGCGAATTCGCCGGCGGACAGGGACAGGTTCTGCATCCGGTCCGCCTCCAGACGGAAAGCCAGAGGCAGCTTGGATTTTTCCAGTTGTTCGAAATAGGTGGTGTAGTCGCTGGAAGTGAAGGCGTTCTCCCGCCCTCCCGCCTCGGCGATGGTCTTGGAGAACTCTCCCGGCCCCACCTTCCTGGTGCCCTTGAACATCATGTGTTCCAGGACGTGGGCCACGCCGGTGGTGCCGTTGAATTCGTCGATGCTGCCGGCCTTGTACCAGACCTGGGAGGCCACTACGGGAGCGCGGGGGTCTTCCTTGACGATGACCTTGAGGCCGTTGGGCAGGGTGCGGTCCACGGTAGCGGCGCCCGCCGTCGCGGCGAGAAACGCCAGCAACACGGCGGCAAGGCGGAAAACGAAGGAACGGGGCATAAACACCTCTTGTTGGCTGGGCCGGCGGCGCGGGTAGCCGCCAACCGGCAATAGGGCTAGAATTATAACCTCAAAAAACCGGGCAGCCCGTCGGGCCGCCAATCCTCTGACTCCCGAAGCGATGCTGAGTTTCCTCAAATCCGACAAGAAACCGTCCGACGCCCCTGCGGGCGGCTGGGTCTCCCGCCTCAAGCAGGGCCTGTCCCGCACACGGGAGCAGCTCAACCGGCCGGTATCCGACCTGTTCCGCAGCCACGCCAAGATCGACGAGGAACTGTACGAGGAACTGGAAACCATTCTCCTCACCTCCGACGTGGGGGTGGAAGCCACCCAGTTTCTCCTCGACGACCTGCGGCGGCGGGTCAAGAAGGAGCGCCTGGAGGACGCCGGCCAGCTCAAGGCCGCCCTGCGCCAATCCCTAGTGGAGTTGCTGGAACCCCTGGAGCACCCCCTGGACACCACTACCCACAAGCCCTACGTCATCATGCTGGCAGGGGTGAACGGCGCGGGCAAGACCACCACCATCGGCAAGCTGGCGCGCCGCTTTCAGGACGAAGGCAAGTCCGTGCTGCTGGCCGCCGGCGACACCTTCCGCGCCGCCGCACGGGAGCAGCTTGCCGCCTGGGGGGAGCGCAACAACGTGCCGGTGATCATGCAGGAAGGCAACGACGCCGCCGCGGTGATTTTCGACGCCATCCATTCCGCCCGCGCCAAGGGCATCGATATCGTCCTGGCGGATACCGCCGGCCGCCTGCCGACCCAGCTCCACCTGATGGAAGAGCTGAAGAAGATCAAGCGCGTCATCGCCAAGGCCGATCCCAGCGGCCCCCACGAGGTGCTGCTGGTGCTGGACTCCAACACCGGCCAGAACGGCCTCTCCCAGGTCAAGGCCTTCGACGACGCCCTGGGCGTCACCGGCTTGGTGCTGACCAAGCTGGACGGCACCGCCAAGGGCGGCATGATCGCCGCCATCGCCAAGACCCGGCCGGTGCCGGTGCGCTTCATCGGTGTCGGCGAACAGCAGGAAGACCTCCACCCCTTCTCCGCCGACGAATTCGTGGACGCCCTGTTCGAATGATCAGCTTCGACCAAGTCAACAAGAGCTACCGCGGCGGCCACGAGGCCCTGCGCAACCTCAGCTTCGAGATCGGCGACGGCGAACTGGCCGTCGTCACCGGCCACACCGGCGCCGGCAAGACCACCCTGCTCAACCTCATCGCCGCCATCGAGCGCCCCACCAGCGGCAGCGTGGTGGTGAACGGACAGAACGTCGGCAAGCTGCGCCGTTCCGCCATTCCCTACCTGCGGCGCAACCTGGGCTTGATCTTCCAGGACCATAAGCTGCTTTTCGACCGCACGGTATTCGAGAACGTGCTGCTGCCCTTGCAAATCGGCGGATTTCCCCATGCCGAGGCGGCCAAGCGGGTCCGCGCCGCCCTCGACAAGGTAGGCCTGCTGGACAGGGAAAAGGCCCACCCCGTCACCCTGTCCGGCGGCGAGCAACAGCGGGTGTGCATCGCCCGCGCCATCGTCAACCGGCCCAGCATCCTCCTGGCCGACGAACCCACCGGCAACCTGGACCCGGAGTACGCCAACGGCATCATCGAGATGTTCCGCTCTTTTCACCAGGTCGGCGTCACCATCCTCATCGCCACCCACGACGAACATCTCATCGCCAGCCTACCGGCCAGGGTATTGACCCTGCAACACGGAGCCCTGCGCCCATGAGCCTGTTTTCCGTCCACTGGCACACCCTGCTGCTGGCGGTGCGACGCTTCCTCCGCACCCCCCTGTCCAACCTGCTGACGGTACTGGTGATCGGCGTGGCCCTGAGCCTGCCCGCGGGACTCTACGCCGTGATCGACAACCTAAGCCGCCTCTCCGGCGGCGCGGCGGGGGAACCCCAGATCACCCTGTTCCTCCAGGCCAGTGCCGGCAAAAGCGACATCGGCGACCTCGCCGAGCGCTTGCGGCACCAGGCCGGCGTCGAGCGGGCGGATTTCGTCGGCAAGGACACGGCCCTCAAGGAATTGACCAAGAGCGCCGGCATCGAGGACTTGGCCTCCACCCTGGACCACAACCCCCTGCCGGACGCCTTCATCGTCCGCCCCCGCAGCGGCAAGCCGACGGAACTGGAGGCCCTGCGAGAGGAATTGCAGAAACTGCCCAAGGTGGAGGCCGCCCAACTGGATTCGGCCTGGGCGAAGCGCTTCTACGCCCTGTTGCAGGTGGGAAGGCAAGGCGTGTTGCTGTTGGCCGGACTGCTGGCCCTGGCCCTGACGGCCATCATCGGCAACACCATCCGCCTGCAAATCCTCACCCTGCGCGACGAAATCGAGGTCAGCACCCTCATCGGCGCCACCGACGCCTTCATCCGCCGCCCCTTTCTTTACTCCGGCGCCTTGCAAGGACTGCTGGGCGGCATCGTCGCCTGGCTGCTGGTGGCCGCCAGCCTGTTGATCCTCAACTCGGCCGTCGCCGACCTGGCCCAGCAATACGGCACCGCCTTCCACCTGCAAGTGCCCGGCCTGCCCGGCACCCTCGGCCTTCT
>JAGUYQ010000016.1 GCA_020061285.1 Betaproteobacteria bacterium | reverse complement strand
GGCACCCGCCACGGCCAGGGCTTTGCTTACCCGTGCCTGCGCCACCTTGAGGGCCGGGCTGCCGTCCAGCGCCTCGGCAACCAGGGCGTCGAGTTGAGGATCGCGATAGGTCTTCCACCACGCCTCTTGCGGCCAGGCAGTCGGCGCGCCCGCGTCTTTCCCCGTGCTCCCGAGGGCAAGGGAAGACGGCTCGATCGCCTTGGCCTGGGGTTCGACGCCGCCACTGGCACAGGCGGACAAAGCCGTCGCAACCACTGTCAGAACCAGAATGCTGCGCAAATTCACGGCCCCCTCCACTCCATGTTGTTTCTGCCTACACCGATGCTGCCTAGGCAGTAATTTGAATAAAAAATCACCCTTGTAGGTTATCGATGCAGCGTCGCAGGTATCCCTTGAACTGTTCCAACTCATCGGCAGTGAAGCCGCGCAGGCTGTGGTTGAGGATTTTCACCACCGTCGGCAGCAACTCCTTGGGCAGGGAGCGCCCGGCTTCGGTGGGGACGATATTCACCACTCGGCGGTCTTCGGTGCTCCGCTCGCGGCGGATCAGCCCCTTCTCCTCCAGACGGTCCAGCATGCGGGTCATGGAGCCGGTATCGCAACTCAGGTTGCGGCACAAGTCCGCCGCCGTCTTGGCGTTCCCCTCGATAATCTGCAGCAGGATGCCCCACTGGGTGGCGGTGATGGGAGCCTCCGCCATCTCCCCGTCCAATGCGCTGACCAGCCGGGCCTTGGCGGCGCCAAGGAGATAGCCGATACTTTCCTCGCGGCGGTAGTTTTCAATGGTGTACAAGGGTTTGTCGGGGTTATTCATTTTGCTGCCTACGCATAATCTGCCTAGACAGCAATCTACCCAGGCGCCTGCCTTCTGTCAAGACCGTCCACCCATAAAAAAGCCGGCGACTGGCCGGCCTCTTTTCACTTCGTCCACATCCGCGTCAATAACGGTAGCCGTAGAGCAACTGCATATTGGTCTGGCTCATGCTGATGGTCTGGTTCTGGCCGCCGATGGAGCCCCACCGGTTGGTGACCGTCACCTTGGGGACGATGCTGACGGCCAAATCCAGGGTGGACGCCTTGCTGAAGGCATACCCCGCGCCCAGGGTCAGATGGCTGGTGGTGATGGCCGGGAACAGGGGGGTGACGTACTGGTCCGGCACCGGGTTGTTGGCCAGGTTCAGGCCGGCGCGCCAGGTCCAGCCGTTACCGGGGGAATAGGCCGCTCCCACCATGAGGACGTGCTGGTCCTTCCACTGCTGCTTGTAATCCAGGTCCATCACCGTGTTGGCGAAGCCGACGGCGAGGCCGCTTTGCTCCGCCGCCCCGGCGGCGGTGAACTGCATCCTGAAGGAGCGCATGGCGTCCTTCCAGCCGATGCGCTTGTAGTCCGCCACCCACTGCCAGTGGTCGTCGGCCTGGTAGGACAGGCCGAAACCGAAGGTTTCCGGCCACTGGAAATCCTTCACCACCATTTTCCCTTTCACCGGGATAAGGGGCTGGCCCGCGAATGCCCCGGCGCCATCGACTTGAAAGGTGACGGCGGCCTGATCGGCCACCAGGTCGCTGATGCGCGTCTTGCTGTGATAGGTGGCGCCCATGGTAAGCCGACTGCTCACCTTGTAGGTCAGGCCCAGCTTGCCGGCGTAGCCCGTGCCCACGGCTTGGCCGGTATAGCGGTTGTCGTTGGAGAAATCGAAATAGCCCCAGCCCAGGCCGGTTATATTGCCTAGCCCCATCTGGGTACCAAAGGCATCCACCATGGACCCGGAGGCCACGCCGAAGGTATGGGTGGCCGCCGGGTTGGCGCTGGTCGCCATCAAATCGGCGAAATGCTTGCCGTCCACCAACCACTGGACGTCCATGCCGGCCCAGACGTAATCCACCGAACCACCGAGGGACAGCTTGTCGTTCACCTCCACGGCGACAGGAAAGATCACCCGTCCGACGCCGACTTCGGAACGGTTGCGCCGATTGGAGCCCACCCCCGTGGCAGAGCCGAACGGCGCCAGGGTGCCGTACTGGGAGGAGTCGGCATATTCGGTACCCATGCCGCCCTGGCCGTAAACCCCGACACCAGTCACCCAGCGGCCGCTCTTGACCACCCAGCCGAAGGCCGGCATGGAAAAGGCCGTGGCTTCGGAAGCGACTCCCTGGGATTTCACCTGGGGACCGAGGTAGCCGAAGGCCACGTCCAGGCGCTTGCCCTCGGGCATCAGCGCCAGGGTGGCGGGGTTGTTCATGAAGGCGGCGGTGCCGTTGTCGTAGGCCATGGAAGCGCCGCCCATGGCCGCCGCCACGGCGCCATAGCCCTCCATGTTCATGCCGTTGGTGGCGAAAGCGGTGGGCGAAAAAAGGCAAACGGCCGCCGAGGCCGCCCATACGGCCGAATAGAATCTTTTCAAGGGGAACCTTCTGGAGTTAAGTGTGTGAAATTTTATGTTTATGTTGTTATTCGCCGCCCCCTCAGGCCCGTCGCCAGACGGTGCCCTGGGGGGTGTCTTCGAGGACGATACCGGCCTCGCTCAGCTCTTGGCGAATGCGGTCGGCTTCGGCGTAGTTCTTGGCTTTCTTCGCCGCCACGCGGTCGGCGATGAGGTGGTCGATTGTATCCGGCGTGAAACCACCCTCTTGCCCGCCGCCCTGGAGAAATTCCACCGGGTCCCGCTGGAGCAGGCCCAGTATCCCGCCCAGGGCCTTGAGCAGACCGGCGAGCCGTGGGTCGTTGCTGCGGTTGACCTCGCTCGCCAGATCGAAGAGAGCGGCGATGGCCTCGGGGGTGGCGAAATCGTCCTCCATGGCGGCCTTGAAGGCGGCGGCGAAGGGGTTGTGCCAGTCTATTTCCCCCTCCCTCGCAAGCGGGGG
>JAGUYQ010000220.1 GCA_020061285.1 Betaproteobacteria bacterium | reverse complement strand
CCTGGTCGCCCTCCATCCTAGCGATGCCGCAAGGGCTCTTTCCGTTATCGGGATCGGCCAGGAAATCCTGTTTTCCCGCCACCGCTTTCGCCAACAGGGATTCTTCGCGGACCAGCTCCTGGCCAACCTTGCACCCATCGCAGCCGATGTTCGCCACAATCTTCTGCGCACCGTCCTCGCCGAACAGGGATAGGGCGCCGCAATCCGCCTGCAATTCCTCCGCGATGTGGCGCAGGAGTTCTGCGTACACCGTGCCGATTTCGTTCCTTTGTCCCAATTGGTAAAGATCGTGAACCCAGCTTAAAGCCTCGACCTTGTTATTCACTCATTCCTCCTGCGAACGGGGCGCCTAAGCTTATCCTTTCCGCCCCTTGCCCGTAACCTGCCGTTCCACCTTGGACAGCTCGAAACGCATGAACGCCTGCCGTATCACTTCCCGCAATTCCTCATCTTCCCACGGCTTGGTGAGGAATTTATAAATTTCCCCCTTATTGATCGCCTCGGTGATGGTATTTACCTCAGTGTACCCAGAAAGTACGATGCGCACGATATCGGGATAGAGCACCTTGACCTTGCTCAGCAACTCGATGCCGCTCATTTGCGGCATGCGCTGGTCCGACAGCACCACCCCGACATCGTTGTTCACCGCCAGGATTTCCAAGGCCTCCCGGCCGCTGTTGGCGACCAATATCTGGTATCCCTCCCGCCGCAGAAGCCGGTTGAGGGAGGTCGTGATATTGGGTTCGTCGTCCACGATCAGCAGCTTGCGGGTAATGCCCGGTGTCTGGGCGATGTCCTGCAAGCGCTTGCTGGACTGGAGCATGCCCAACGCCTCTGCCGCGGGCAGCGCCTGACTGTAGAAAAACCCCTGCATCTCGTCGCAATGGATGGAGCGCAGGTAATTCATCTGGGCTTCGTTCTCCACCCCCTCCGCCACCATCTTCAGCTTGAGGCTATGACCGAGGGCGATCATGCCCTGGACGATGGCGGCATTGGCCGGGTCGAAGGCGATATCCCGGATGAAGGACTGGTCTATTTTCAACAAATCGATGGGGAACAGCTTCAGATAGGCCAACGAGGAATAGCCGGTACCGAAATCGTCCACCGCGAAACGCAGGCCGAAGTCCCGCAGCCCCCGCAGGATGTCCGACGTCTCCTCGGCATCCTCCATCAGGAAAGACTCGGTGAATTCCAGTTCCAGGAATGCGGGGTTGAGCCCCGTATCGTCGAGCACCTGCCGCACCACGTCCAGCAAGCGGCGTTGGCGCAATTGCAGCACCGACACGTTCACCGACATGCGCAACTTGACGAAGCCCGCATCGTGCCAGGCCTTCACCTGGCGGCTCGCCTCCCACAGCACCCACTCGCCGATAGGCAAAATCAGGCCGGTTTGCTCGGCCAGGCCGATGAACCTCCCCGGCAGCAGCAGGCCTTTCTCCGGATGCTGCCAGCGCAGCAATGCCTCCATGGCGACAATCTCCCCGTTCACCATGTCGATACGGGGCTGGTAGTAGAGAAGCAACTCGCGGCGCTCGGCGGCATGGCGCAAATCGGTCTCCATGGCCAGCCTTTCCTCCAGTTCCCGGCTCTGCTCCTGGGTGTAGAACACATAATTGTGCATTCCCGCCGCTTTGGCATTGGCCAAGGCGATCTCCGCGCTCATCATCAGGGCTCCCGTATCCTCGCCGTCGGTGGGATACAGGGCGACGCCCACCCGTGCCGTCATATGGAGTTCGTAACCGCCGAGGAGGATGGGCTCGGAAATCGACTCCAGCACTTTGCCCGCCACCACCTGCACCTGACTTTTTTGCTGGAGGTCCGGCATGACGATGGCAAAATTGTCCGCACCGAAACGGGCCACCGTGTCCCCCTCCCGCAACAAGGATTGCAAACGCTGGGCAACTATCCGCAGCACTTGGTCACCGGTCTGATGGCCGAAGCGTTCGTTGACGCTGCGGAACCGGTCCAGGTTCACCACCAGCACCGCGACAAAACACTCCCGGCGCTTGGCATGGGCAAGCGCCAAACCGATATGGTCCATCAGCAGGAACTGGTTGGGTAGGTCGGTCAGCGCATCGTAGTGGGTCAAGTGGCGGATGCGCTCCTCCGCCGCCTTGCGCAGGGAGATGTCGGTGAGGATGCCGATGTAGTAGGTAACCTGCCCCTCCTCGTTCTTCACCGTGCTGATGGCGAGCCAGGCGGGGAACAACTCGCCGTCCTTGCGCCGGTTCCAGATTTCACCCAGCCAGTGGCCGGTTTCCTTGATGGACTGCCACATGATGCGATAAAAGTCGGGGTCGTGCTGCTCAGAACTCAGCACGCTGGGGTTTTTCCCCAGGAGCTCCTCCTCGGAATAGCCGGACAAGGCGCAATACATCCTGTTGACGGCGATGATGCGCAGGGAGGCGTCGGTAATCAGGATTCCTTCGGCGCTCTCCTCGAATACCTTGGCATCGAGACGCAGCTTCTCCAGGGACACCATGCGCTCCGTCACGTCGTCGTACACCGCCACCACCTCTCCGTCATAAAGGCGGAAGATATCGTTCTCGCGCCACCCCATGACCCGGTTGTCGTGGTAAAGACGGGCCTCCATCTGCTCGCGCCGGCCGCTACGCCATACGCGGCGCAGCGCATCGGTGAGCCCCATTTCGTCGGCCCCCGGAAAAACTTCCCGCAAACGCCTCCCCAGCACATCGCCGCTGGAAATGCCGTCGATGCGTTCCGCCGCCCGGTTGAAACCCCGAAAAACGAAATCCTCCCCATCGTCCACCGCCTCGAACACCGCCACCCCGCTGTGCATGGTGTCGAACAGTTCCCGGAAACGCTCCTCGCTGTCCTTGAGGGCTTCTTCGGTACGCACGAAGTCGGTGATGTCGGTCATGGCGCCGGTTATGGCAACCGCCGTCCCTTCCTCGTCGCAGCGGGTGACGAAGGCGTCGCTGAACCACTTGAAGGCCCCCCCATCCTTGTGCCGCATGCGATAGGTGAACTGGGTACGTTCGCCGCAGGCCAAATTCTTTCCCACCGCCAAGACCAGGTCCCGGTCATCCTCGTGGAGCAGGCTGAACCAGAGTTGGGGGTCGGTGATGAACTCCTCCGGCGAGAACCCCAAGAGCCTCTCCACCGCCGGACTGATATAGGTGGTGTCGAAATCGGGCAGGCTGGCGGTATAAAGGATGTCCGGCACGGCCTCGACCACGCCGCGGAAACGCTGCTCGCTGTCCCGCAACTGCTTTTCCGCCCGCTTGCGCTCGGTGATATCCCGCACGATCCCCACGGCATGCCACCGCCCCTTCCTCAAGAAGGACGACACCGACAGTTCCACCGGGAACTCCTCGCCGCTTTTCCTGATGGCTTCCAATTCCAGGGTCCGGCCGATGGCCCTTCCCTCGCCGCTGACGCGAAAATGGGCAAACCCTTTGGCAAATGCCCCGCGGAAGCGTTCGGGCGCCAGGAGGGCGTGGATATCCTGCCCCCGCAACTCGTCGGCGCCGTACCCCAGAACCTGCTCGGCGGCCGGGTTGCAGTACACCAGCAGGCCTTGATCGTCGATCACCAGCACCGCGTCCTGGGCCGCCGCATTGAGGCTGCGCAGCATTTCCTCGCTGTCCCGCAACCTCTCCTCCGCCTTCCGCCGCTCGTTGATATCCCGTACCGACACCAGCAGGCGCTCCATGCCGCCGACCTCAGCCAGACGCATGGACACTTCCACCCAGAACAGCCGGCCGTCCTTGCGCTTCGCCCACCATTCGAAGGTTTGGGGCTCCCCTCCGGCCGCCTTGCCTATCCAGGCTTGCGCCTCCTGCTGAGTATAGGGCGGGACACCGGCCGAGAAGGCCTCCACCTCTAGTTGCAGCACCTCCTCCCGGCTGTAGCCGTAAAGCTCGCTGACGCGGCGGTTGACGTCGAGAATGGCGCCGGTGGAAAAATCGTGGACGAAAATAGCATCGCTGACCGAGTCGAAAATGGTACGGAAACGCTCATCGCTCTCGCGCAGGGCTTGCTCCGCCCTTTCCCTCTTGGCCTCCCGCTCGAAGTTGTCGAGAGCGAAGGAAATATCCGTGGACATCTCCTGCAACAGCCCCACCAGGTCCTGGTCGAAAAACCCCTCTTCCCCGGCATACAGGGACAGCACACCCGCCACGCGTCCCCCGCAAAACAAGGGAAAGGCCGCTACCGCCAACAGGCTGAAGTTTTCGGCGAACTCGCGCCACGGCGCGCCGGCGGGGTCGTGGAGGAAATCATTGCTGACGCACGGCCTCCCCTCCCGCAGCGCCGTGCCCGTTGGCCCACGTCCCTCCGCCACCCCTTCGTCGGTAACGATCCGCAGGCCGCGGGCCTCCTCCCCCGCGAGACCGTAATGGGCCGTGGTCAGCGCCTCGCCGGAACCCGCCGGAACGATGCGGACGATCGCCGCCGCCAGCTTGCCGTAGGCCACCGCCACCCGGCACACCTCCTCGAACAGTTCCTGTCTCCCCTTGCTGCGCACGATGGCCTGGTTGGTCTGGGAAAGGGCGGCGTAAAGATTGGACAGGCGGGTGATCTTCTCCTCCGCCGCCCGGCGTTCGGTAATATCCCGGGCAATGCCGGCGGTGCCGATCACCTCGCCGTCCTCATTGAAGATGGGCGTCTTGATGGTCTCGATCCAGATTTGCCGCCCCTCCGTGTCCACCAGGGGCTCCTCCACCCGCTTGCGCCGCCGGGAACGCATTACCTCTTCATCATCGGCCCGGTAGGCCAAGGCCAGTTCGCGGGGCCAGATATCCAGATCGCTCTTGCCCGGAAGCTGTTCCGCCGCCATGCCGCAGGCTTCAGCGAAACGTTCGTTGGCGGCGACGACCCGGCTTTCCTTGTCCTTCAGCCAAGCCAGGTCCGGGATATTGTCCAGGAGGGCATGCAGGCGGCGAATGGCATGCTGCATGCTCTCCTCGGCAAGGACGCGGCGGGCCTCGTTTTCCAGGCTGGCGAGGGCGTAGGACAAATCGCTGGCCATCTCCTCCAGCAATTTGGTCAACTGGCCGTCGAAGAAATTCGACGCCTCCGCATAGAGCGTGAGGGCGCCCGCCGGCCGCCCCTCGCAAAAGAAGGGAAACACCGCCGCCGAGCGGACATTCCGCTCCGCCAGGGCCGCCTGCCAGGGAGCGGTGCAGGGGTCGGCGGCGTAATCGTTGACCACGTAGGGCCGCCCCTCGCGGAGCGCCGTTCCGGTTGGCCCGCGGCCTTCGGGAAGGTCCGGATCGACGGATACCTCCAAGGCCGCCAGGTAGCCCTGGTCTTCTCCCCAGTGGGCGGCCACCCGTACCCTGCCGGTAGCGGCGTCCGGCAGGCCGACCCAGGCAAACTTGAATCCCCCCCGCTCCACGGCGATG
>JAGUYQ010000341.1 GCA_020061285.1 Betaproteobacteria bacterium | reverse complement strand
GAGGATTTTGTTCACCGCGTGGCCGATATGGATGTCGCCGTTGGCGTAGGGGGGGCCGTCGTGGAGGATAAACTTGGGCCGTTCGGCGCAGACTTCGCGAATCTTCCGGTACAACTGCTTTTCCTGCCAGCTTTTGAGCCAGCCGGGTTCCCGCTTGGCCAGGTCGCCCCGCATGGGGAAAGGCGTGTCGGGCAGGTTGAGGGTTTTTTTGTAGTCGGTCATGGCAGCAGTCCGAAGTAGCGTTTGGCGTCGTGCACGTCTTGGCCTATGGCCTCGATCAGGGCATCCAGGTTGGGGAACTTCTGTTCGTCGCGCAGCTTGTGGTAGAAGTCCACCCTGATGTGCTCGCCGTAGATTTGGCGGTCGAAGCCGAAAACATGCACTTCCAGGGTAGGTTTGCCGTTGGTTTTTACCGTGGGACGGATGCCCAGGCTGGCGGCGCCGGGTAGTTCCAGGCCGCCGAGGCCGCAGAATTTAACCGCGTAAATGCCCTTGAGGGGCGGTTTGTTGTGCTTGAGCTGGATGTTGGCGGTGGGGTAGCCGAGTTGGCGGCCGGCCTTGTCGCCGTGGACTACCCGGCCGCTGATGCTGTAAGGGCGGCCGAGGAATTTGGCGGCCAGTTCCAGGTCGCCGCCGGCCAGGGCTTCCCGCACGGCGGTGCTGGAGACGCGCAGACCGGCGGCGGTGACGCTGTGCATGGCGTGAACCTCGAAGCCGCACTGGCCGCTCATGCTTTCCAGCAGGCGGAAATCCCCCGCCCGCTTGGCGCCGAAGCGGAAATCGTCGCCGATCAGCGCCCAGCGGGTTTGCAGGCGGCGGCACAGGATGTCATGGACAAAATCGTCCGCCGGGATGTGGGCGAAACGCTGGTTGAAGCGGCACAGATAAACCCGGTCAACGCCGTATTTCTCGAACAGCTCCAGCTTTTCCCGCAGGCTGGTGAGGCGGGCGGGCGCGGCGTCGGGGGAGAAGAATTCCCGCGGATGGGGCTCGAAGGTCATCACGCAAGCGGGCAGGTCGCGCGCGCGCGCGGCCTCCTCCAGGCGCATCAGCATGGCCTGATGGCCCAGGTGCACGCCGTCGAAGTTGCCTATGGTCAACGCGACGGGTGAGTCGGAGGTGGGAGGTATCCCGCGGTAGATCAGCATTTCGGCACGGAAAAAGCCTGAATTGTATCGTTTTATCAGGCGTTTGGTCCAGTGAAAAGGGGCCTTTTGGCCCGCCGCGCGGGGTCGCGGGGGTGGTGAAGGGATATTGGGCGCCGCGGGTTTTCTTGGGGAGCGGCCGGCTAATACCCCCACAGGGTGCAGAGATTGAGGGAGACGGTATTTTCCCTGGGCACCAGTTCGTGGATGGCGAACTCCTCGTTGCGGGTGTCGCGCTTGATCGGCTTGGTAAGGGGTGCGCCACGGGGGCCGATGATGGCGTGGGCGATGGGGCTGGTGGCGACGCCGCTACGGTGGGTGACCACGGCGATTTCGCTGTTTTTCAGGCGGACGAAGGCGCCCGGGGGGAAGATGCCCAGTTCCTTGACGAATATCTTGGCCAGGTGCTCGTCCACCTCGCCGGCGCGCCTGAGAAAAATTTCCCGCAGGGCGTCTTTGGCCTGGAGCGGACCCCGGTAGGCGCGGCGTTTGATCATGGCGCCATAGATATCGACGATGGATAGCACGCGCACCGGGAAAAAAATGTCCTCGTCCTGGAGACCGAAGGGATAGCCGCTGCCATCCAGGCGTTCGTGGTGATGGAGCACGGTTTCCAGCCAGAGGCCGTCGATGACGCCGGCCCGCTCGAGGATTTCGACGCTGCGTTTCGAATGTTGGCGCACCACGGCCCACTGCTCCTCGGAGAGAGGGCCCTGCTGCTTATGGAGGGTATCGTGGAGGTCCATCATGCCGATGTCGTGGGTCAGGGCGGCGGCCAGGACCGGTAGGCGGTCCTCGGCCGAGATGCCGAGGGCGCGCAGGAACAGCTCGGTCAGGATGGCGGCGTGGAGACCGTGGACGATGGTGTATTGCCCCTCGTGGATCAGGTGCACCGCCCCCAGCACGGCGTCCGGGTCCATGCGGCAAAGGTGCTGGAGGTTGGAGCAGAAGCGCAGGATGCGTGTGGGCACATCGGGCTGGCTGCCTTCCTTCAGGTCTTCGCAGATGCGTTTCAGGCGTAATTGCAGGTGGTCGAAAATCTTGAAGGGGGATACCTTGGTTTCAGGCGGAGGGGCCGCCCGGAGTGGCGCGCTGGCCTTGTTGCTGTACAGGCCCCGCAGAACCAGGGCTTCCAACTGGCGTTCGGAGCTGATGATAAAGCCCTTGCTGAGCAGTAGCAGCCCGTTGCTGTCATACACCGGCCAAGATAGCGGCTGGCCGATGCGGATTTCCTCTTTGCGAATCCGGCTCATGGACATACGTTGACCCTTCAATAAAGTGCTGAATGTAATTGTTGTGTGAGTAAATCAGAAAATACATAAGCAACTTCTATTCCAGCATCGCCTTGTTGTTTTTCAGGGCGTTACGAAGCGGAGGGGTGGCCGTCGGCGTTGCTGTCGCAACATCAATAGGAAAAAATTTTAATAACATTAAATGGATAGTGGATATGTTGCTGTTGCGCAACATATTGCAACGCTGGCGGCTTAGTTCAGGCCGAGTTTTCGCATCTTTCTCCACAGAGTGGTGCGTTCCATGCCGAGCATTTTGGCGACTTCGGATTTCTTACCGTGGCATTTCTTCAGGGCAAATAGTATTTGGCCCCGCAATTGTTCGTCGGAGTGGAGGGAGTGGCGTGGAGAGGATGGTAGGAAGCGGGGTGCGATACCACCGCCTTCGTAGGCACGAATGTCCTGGGGGAGGCCGTCGGCTTCGACTTGTCCTTCCTTGGCGCAGATGGTGGCGTGTTCCACGGCGTTTTCCAGTTCCCGCACATTGCCCGGCCAGGGATATTCCAGCATCAGTCGCAGGGCTGCGTCGCTGAAACGGATGCTGTCCGGATAGCCGCGCAGGGCCAGCTTGTCGTTGAAGTGCTGGATCAGCAGGGGGATGTCCCCCTTGCGCTCGCGCAGGGAAGGGACGTAAAGGGTGATGACGCTCAGTCGGTAGTAGAGGTCGCCGCGAAAAAGGTGGGCGTTGACCGCATCCCGCAGGTTGCGGTTGGAGGCGGCGATGATGCGGACATCGACGGTCTGGGTCTTGCTCGATCCCACCGGTTCGAAACTCAATTCCTGGGCGACCTTGAGCAGTTTGGCCTGGAGGTGCAAGGGGAGCTCGCCCACTTCGTCGAGGAAAATGGTGCCGCCGGCGGCGGCGGCGAAGCGGCCTTGGCGGGTTTCCACGGCTCCGGTGAAGGCGCCTTTGACGTGGCCGAACAATTCGGACTCGATCAGGGCCTCCGGGATAGCGGCGCAGTTGAGTTCCACGAAGGGCCCCGTGGCCCGCCGGCTTTGGTGGTGGATCATTTTGGCGATCAGGTTTTTGCCCGTGCCCGATTCTCCCTGTATCAGCACGAAAGCCTCGGTGGGCGCCACTTGCTGAACCTTGGCCAGCAGTTCGCGCATCCGCGTGTCCTGGGTGATGATGCCGCTGGACTCGCTGGCTTCGATTTTGGCCTGTAGGCGGCGCAGATCGGTGACATCGCGCAGCAGCAGCAGGCGCGTGTTGGCGTGATGGGCGCGTTTCACCAGGCCGGTGCGGATGAACAGGTGGCGGGACTGGGAGCCGAATTCGAAGGCCTGCTCGAAATCCACAAAACCGGTTTGCGCCTTGCTGACGGCGTCTCCGTGGCCGGCCTCGATGAGGGCCTGGGTGATGCGCAAGGTGAGGTTGATGCCGCCGAGGGAGCGAAGGTTCACCCGCTCGATGGGATTTGGCAAATCCAGCAGGTGGCGCGCGCTTTCGTTGGCGAACAGCAGGTGCCCGCTTTGGTCGGCGAGCAGGATGCCGTCGCTGATTTGCGAGAATACGGCTTGAACGACGGGATCGAGGTTGGAAAGAAATTCCATGCTGGCAGTAGGGGTGCGTTTGCCCCTAAGTTACCCCGACAACCGCCAACAAGCAACAATCCGAGGGAAAATGCCAGAAATGGGGTGTTAGGCTGCGCGCCTCACGAAATGCCGGGGGCGGAAGCCCAGTGCCAGCAAAGCGGCGAAATAGGCGGCGGCGCCGGCGAGAACGGTCCAGATCAAGTGCAGCCAGCGGGCGGCGAGGGGGGCGGCCATCCATTGGGCGTCCGGTCCTTTGGCAAACCATAGGGCGGCACCCATCACGATGATGGCTGCCGCCACCTTGAGGAGGAAGACTCCCCAGCCGGGCTGGGGCTGGTAGATGCCGTGCTTGCGCAGCTTGTGGAACAGCAGGCCGGCGTTGGCGCAGGCGCCGAGGCCGATGGCCAAGGCCAGGCCGGCATGCTGGAGATGAGTGATGAAAGCCAGGTTCATCAACTGGGTGATCGCCAGGGTGAAGAGGGCGATTTTTACCGGGGTCTTGATGTTCTGGCTGGCATAGAAGCCGGGGGCCAGCACCTTTACCAGGATCAGGCCCAGCAGGCCGACGCTATA
>JAGUYQ010000085.1 GCA_020061285.1 Betaproteobacteria bacterium | reverse complement strand
TGAAATCCTGGTTGATCTTTAGCTGGTCGATGGGGAACAGCTTGAGGAAGGAGAGGGAGGAGTGGCCGGTGCCGAAGTCGTCGATGACGAAGCGCAGGCCGATGTCCCGCAGCCGCCGCAGGGTATCCGCCGTCTCTTCCATGTTTTCCATCAGGAAGGTTTCGGTGAACTCCAACTCCAGGTGGATGGGGTTGAGGCCGGCCTTCTCCACCGCCGTCCGCACCCTTTCCGCCAGGTCGCGCTGGCGGAATTGCAGAACGGACATGTTCACCGCCATGCGCAATTTGACGAAGCCGGCATCGTGCCACTCCTTGGCCTGGCGGCTGGCCTCCTCCAGCACCCATTCGCCGATGGGCAAAATCAAGCCGCATTGCTCGGCGATGGGGAGGAAACGGCCCGGCGACAGCAGGCCCTGCTCCGGATGCTGCCAGCGCAGCAGGGCTTCCATGGCGACGATCTCACCGCTCAGCAGGTCGATGCGGGGCTGGTAGTGAAGCCTTAGCTCCCCGCGTTCGATGGCGTGGCGCAGGGCGTTCTCCATGGCCAGCATTTCTTCCAGCTCCCGGCTCTGCTCCTGGGTGTAGAAAACGAAATTGCCGCCGCCTTCCGCCTTGGCGCTGGAGAGGGCGATGTCCGCGTGCTTGACCAGGCGCTCGGCTTGGTCGCCGTGGGGCGGATAGAGGGCGATGCCCACCCGTGCCGTCATATTGAGCTCGTAGCCGTTGATGCGTACCGAGCCGCTCACCGCCTCCAGCACTTTGCCGGCCACGGTGACGGCCAACTGCTTGTCCTCCAGGTCCGGCATGACGACGGCGAAATTGTCCGCCCCCAGGCGCGCCACGGTATCCCCATCCCGCATCAGCCCCGCCAGCCGCTTGGCGATCACCTGCAACACCTGGTCCCCGGCGAAATGGCCGAAATGCTCGTTCACCTCGCGGAAGCGGTCCAGGTTGACCGCCATCACCGCCACGAAGCGGCGGTTGCGCCGGGCCTGGGCCAGAGCCAATTCGATGTGGTCCAGCAGGGTGAACTGATTGGGCAGGTCGGTCAGGGCATCGTAGTGGGTCAGGTGGCGGATGCGCTCTTCCGCCTCCTTGCGCAGGGAGATGTCGGTGAGGATGCCGATGTAATGGCTCACCCCGCCATGCTCGTTGCGCACCGCGCTGATCGCCATCCAGGCGGGGAATAGCTCGCCGTCCTTGCGCCGGTTCCAGATTTCCCCCACCCAGCGGCCGCTCAGTTCGATGGCGTCCCACAGATTCCGGTAAAAATCCTGGCCGTGGCGTTCCGAGCGCAGCAGGTTGGGATTCTGGCCCAGGGCCTCCGCCTCGCTGTAGCCGGTGATTTCGGTGAACATGCGGTTGACGGAGATAATGCGCATGGCGCCATCGGTCACCATGATGCCCTCGGCGCTCTCCTCGAACACCTTGGCGTCCAGTTTGAGCTTCTCCAGGGCCTCCACCCGCTCGCTGACGTCGTCGTACACCGTCACCACCTCGCCGGAGGGCAGGCGGAAAATATCGCTCTCCCGCCAGCTCACCACCCGCTCGTCCCGGTACAGCTCCGCCGCCTTGTGCTCCGCCTCGCCGCTTTGCCATACCCGGCGCAGCACGGCCAAGAGGCCGAACTCCTCCGCCGCCGGGAACACTTCCCGCACGCTTTTCCCCACCACCTCCCGCCGGCCGAGTCCCTCGATGCGCTCCAGGGAGCGGTTGACGTTGCGGAAGACGAAATCCTCGCCGTCGCCGCGCACCTCGTAGATCGCCACGGCGCTGTGCATGGTGTTGAACAGTTCGCGAAAGCGGTCCTCGCTGTCCTTCAGGGCCTCTTCCATGCGTATCCGTTCGGTAATATCGGTACGGGCGCCGATCACCGACACAGGCATGCCGTCCTCCCCGCAGAGGGTGGCGAAGGCGTCGCTGAACCACTTGAGGGTGACGCCGTCCCGGTGCCAGACGCGATAGACGATCTGGAGCTTGGCCTCGCAGGCCAGGACGGAAGCCACCTGGGCCCGGACGATGTCCTGGTCCTCCTCGTGGATACGCTTGAACCAGAACTGCGGGTCGGCGGTGAATTCCTGCGGCGCGTAACCCAGGAGCCGCTCCACCGCCGGGCTGACGTAGGTGGTGGCGAAATCGGGCAGGCCGGCGGTATAGAGGATGTCCGGCACCGTTTCCACCACGGTGCGGAAGCGCCTTTCGCTCTGGCGCAAGGCCGTCTCCGCTTGCAGGTGCTTGGCTTCCTGCTCCATGCTGTCCTGGGCGAAAGAAAGGCTGATGGCCATCTCCTGCAACAGGTCTACCAGCAGGGGATCGAAACACCGGGCCTCGCCTGAATACAGGGTAAGTGCCCCCACCACCCGGCCCTCGCAGGAAAGAGGAAAGGCAGCCACGGCCTTCACGCCGTGGCGCGTCCCTTGATCCCGCCAGGCTTCTCCTTCCGGGTCGAGAAGGAAGTCGTTGCAAATGCACGGGTTGCCCTCCCGGAACGCCTTGGCCGTCGGCCCCGGACCGTCGAGAAGATCGCTGTCGGAGACCAACCGCAGGCCGGCCAACTCCTCTTCGCCGACACCGAAGTAGGCCGTGTGAGATTGCGTGGGGTCGCTGTCGAAAGCACGGATGCACGCCCCCCGGAACTTGCCGTGGCTCACCGCCAGGCGGCAGACGTCCTCGAACAACTGCTTGCGCGTAATGCGGCGCATGATGGCCTGGTTGGTCTGAAGCAGGGTGGCATAGAGCCGGGTAAGGCGGGCGGCCTGCTCCGCCCCCCTGCTTTTGGCCAACTCGATGTCTCGGCTGCTTTCCTGCCGCAGCGCCCGCTCATGGCGACGCAGCAGGTAGTACAGCACCACGCTTGAAAGGGCGATGAACAGCAAACCCTTGCTCAGGCGCAGCCCAAGGACTTGTTCCACTTCGAGAAAGGCATCCACCAGCAAGCCGGAAAATAAAAACCACAGGCCAGTAAAAACTGCGTAAAGCAGAACCAGCCGGAGAGCAGGGCGCTTGCTGTCGGAGTCGAACCGACCGGGCATAAGGGAGCCTTGTGGTTTTGCGGGATTAAATGCTAGTTTAAAAGAAAACGATTCGACCGTTCACAAAATTCATGGCGTCGCGCGAACCCGCCGCAAGCCGGCGAGGCATGGCGCAATCGAAGTGGTAGGCCGGCTTCCGCCCGGAAAAGGGAGAACAGCCGACACGTAATCCGAAGACGCGAGTCTTGCGGTTTCTTAGACAATCTGCAGAAGGAAGGAAAAATCATGAGCACAACCTGGATTCTGGTCGCCAACGCCGGGGAGGCGCGCCTGTTCGCCAACCACGGCCCCAACAAGGGATTGACGCTGCTCAAGCAGCTCGACCACCCGGCCAGCAGGGAAAAGGCATCCGATCTGGTGAGCGACCGTCCCGGCCACAACCAAGGCGCGGGAAACGGCCATGGCTCCTTCGTCCCCCCCACCGATCCGAAACAGCGCGAGGCGGAGCTGTTCGCCCAGGAACTGGCGAAAGAGCTGGAACAGGGCCGCACCGCCAACAGCTACGACCGTATCGTTCTCGCCGCCAACCCGGCTTTCCTCGGCCTGCTCAACGGTTCTCTCAGCAGCCAGGTGAAGGGCCTCGTAAGCGACACCTTGCAGAAGGACTACACCAAGGCCACCGAGAAGGAGCTGGTGGGCTATCTCGACAAGGTCGTCTACGTTTGACGACTACGCCATAGGCAACGCACGCCATCCAGGGGAAGCGGGTTCAGCCCGTTTCCTTCTCCAGGCTCCAGCGGCCGATCACCTCGTAGGCGGCCCCCTCCCGGTCCGGCACCGAGCGCACCAACACGAATTCCTTCACCGTCCATTCCGCCCCCGGCAAGCCCCCCTTTTCCGGCCCGCGCCCCGCCTTGCGCAGCAGGGTGACATGGGGGACGTAAGGGCGCTTGTCGAAGGGGATGCCCGTTTGCTCCAACCCTGCCTCCAGC
>JAGUYQ010000312.1 GCA_020061285.1 Betaproteobacteria bacterium | reverse complement strand
TCTTCGTGGCGATTTCCATGACCACCGGTGGTGGTGCCTGGGATAACGCCAAGAAGTACATCGAGGAAGGCAACTACGGTGGCAAGGGCTCCGACGCCCACAAGGCGGCGGTGACCGGCGATACCGTCGGCGACCCCTACAAGGACACCGCCGGCCCCGCCGTGAACCCCCTGATCAAGATCATCAACATCGTGGCGCTGCTGATCGTGCCGCTGCTGTAAGGATGGTTTAATCGACGGGCCGGCTTATGCCGGCCCGTTTTATTTTGGGAGACCGTATGGACGCTATGCAACCCCTGGTTTCCTTTTACCGTGGTCTGCAGCCTGACGATCAGGGCCGGATGCTGGACGAAATTCTGGCACGGGACGACGACTGGCTGGAGTTCACCCACGACTACATCCAGTGGCTGTTCCCTCTGGCAGTCCGTAGCGGAGCCAACCCTTCAGCGCCGGTACTGGATGGGGCGCAGATAGAGGCTTTTCGCCAAGACGCGAAGTTGCGGGAAAGGCTGCTGCAGTCCTTCGGCCGCATCCTGGCTTTCTACGGGCTGCAACGAATTCAGGGCCGCATCGTCAAAGGGCCGAATTGGGATACCCGGAAGGGCAATTGGTTTACCCGCCCCACCCACAATAACTTGCGCATCACCCGGATACTGACTTCGATGCGCCTGCTGGGTCTGGAGCGGGAAAGTTCGGCATTCCTCGAGGGACTCACGGCTTTGCGCGGCAGCGATGCGGATTGCGGCGTCGGTGAGGCGGCGTATGCCTACTGGCGGCGGGCTGGGGGGGAAGGGTAGGGCGGCGGGATTTATTCTGGGCGGATGAGGTATAATGCCTCCCTTTTTTCGTTTTTCAGGTGCGGGCTATGGCTTTAGGCAAAGTGGCGGCGGGACGTGACATCCCCAACGATTTCAACGTCATCATCGAGATTCCCCAGCACGGCGAGCCGGTGAAGTACGAAGTGGACAAGGAAACCGGCGCGGTGTTCGTCGATCGCTTCATGAATACCGCCATGCACTATCCGTGCAACTACGGCTACATCCCCCATACCCTGTCCGACGACGGCGACCCTGCCGACGTCCTGGTGATCACCCCGGTGCCGCTGCTGACCGGCGTGGTGGTGCGCTGCCGGCCGGTGGGGATGCTGAAGATGGAAGACGAGTCCGGCCAGGACGCCAAAATCCTGGCGGTTCCCGTGGACAAGCTGTCCACCCTCTACCGCGGCTTGAGCACTTTCCGCGAGCTGCCCCAGGTGGTGCTGGCGCAGATTTCCCATTTCTTCGAGCACTACAAGGACCTGGAGCCCAACAAGTGGGTGAAGGTGGAAGGATGGGTCGGCCCCGAGGACGCCAAGGCCGAGATCATGGCCAGTGTGGAGCGGTATAAGGCCGCTGCCGAGAAACCGAATTTTTAACCGGATACCGCCGTGAAAGTCTGCATCCTCTCCGATAGCCACGATAACATCGCCCTGATGGTGGCCGCCGCCAAGGCGGCGAAAGAGTGGGGAGCGGAAGCCATCCTCCATTGCGGCGACGTGGTGGCGCCGAGCGTGCTGAAAAAACTTCAGCCCCTCGGGCTGCCGGTCCACGTCATCTACGGCAACAACGCCGGCGATCTCTACACCATGACCCGTCTCGCCCACGAGCCGGACAGCCTGATTCATTTTTACGGCCAGGACGGGGAAATCCTCCTCGGCGGCCGGCGCATTTTCATTGTCCACTACCCCCACTATGCCCGTGCCATGGCCTGCACCGGCGAATGGGACCTGGTGTGCTGCGGTCACGACCATCGGGCCAAGATCGAAGAGATTCCCAACATCAAGGGCGGGGCCACTCTCCTGGTCAATCCCGGCACGGTGGCAGGCATCGGCGCGCCCGCCACCTACGTGGTGGGGGACCTCTCCACCCTCCAGTTTGAAGTCCTCACCCTGGCCGCCGTGGCGGCTCCCCCCATGGCGCCGGCCACGGGCCAGTAGTGCCCCTGTCTTTATTGCCCGCATAAGAAAATTGAATCGGGATTCGGCCGGCTGGTTGTAGAAGCAGGCTGCCAATCGGAGTAACATTGCTTGGCACTTTGGCCTGGCCACGCTTGCCTTGCGGTCGTGAATCAGCGCCTTGGCTGGAAGAAATAGAATAACAAGGCGGTTGCAGGGGATGCGGCCGCCTTCGGGTTTCGATTGTTAAACGCGAGTATCCGTGATGGAGGTAATCTGATGACGGAAGTTGTTGCAACCAACCAGACGATTCTGGTCGTGGGCGGCGGCATCAGCGGCATGACGGCGGCCTTGGAAGCCGCCGAATGCGGCAAGGATGTCGTGCTGGTGGAGAAAAACCCCGTCCTGGGGGGGCGAGTTTCCCAGCTCTACCGCTATTTCCCCAAAATGTGTCATCCCGTGTGCGGCCTGGAAATCAACCAGCGCCGGACCAAGATGAACCCCCGCATCCGGGTGCTGACCCTGGCCGAAGTGACCGGCATCAGCGGCCAGAGGGGCGACTACACCGCCACCGTCAAGATTTCTCCCCGCTACGTGAACGAAAACTGCACCGCCTGCGGCGATTGCGCCCAAGCGGCGGAGACCGAAATCCCCGATGCCTTCAACTACAACCTGGGCAAGGTCAAGGCGGCATTCCTTCCCCATAAGATGGCCTACCCCCAGCGCTACGTAGTGGCCCCTTCCGTTGTCGGCACCCCCGAGGGCGAGAAAATCAAGGCGGCGTGCAAATACAACGCCGTTGACCTCGATATGCAGGAGGAAACCCTCCAACTCAAGGCTGGCGCCATTGTCTGGGCCACCGGCTGGAAGCCCTACGACGCGGCCAAGATTCAGCCCTACGGCTACGACCGCTTCAGCAACGTCATCACTAACGTGGAATTCGAGCGTCTTGCCGATCCCCACGGCCCCACCGGCGGCAAGCTGCTGCGCCCCTCCGACGGCAAGGAGGCCAAGAACGTGGCCTTCATCCAGTGCGCCGGATCACGGGACGAGAACCACCTGCGCCACTGCTCCCGCTTCTGCTGTACCGCTTCCCTGAAGCAGACCCAGTACGTGCGCGAGAAGTTCGGCGACGAGGCTAGCTCCACGGTCTACTACATCGACATCCGCGCCATCGACCGCTTCGAGGATTTCTACGCCAAGGTGCGCGCCGACCAGAGCGTCAAGTTCGTCAAATCCAAGGTGGCCAAGATCGTCCAGGACGAGAAGAGCGGCGACGTGGTGCTCCACGGCGTGGACACCGAGGGTTATCACCGCTACGCCAACAGCTACGACCTCGTGGTGCTGGCGGTGGGCATGGACCCCGAAGTGCAGGGGGCGCAAGTGCCGGCGGAAGTGATGGCCGATGCCAGCGGTTTCCTGGTTGCCGGGGACGCGAACGGCGGCATTTTCGGTGCCGGCTGCGCCACCAACGCCCTGGATGTGAACCGCGCGGTGCAGTCCGCTACCGCCAGCGCCTTGCGCGCCATCCAGGTCATCAACAAAGTCGCCAGCGTGGAGGGCTAAGGGAATGGCTGAACAAAAAGTCGCCGCGTACATTTGCCAGGGCTGCGGGCTGGGCGAACGCCTGGACACCGCCGATCTGGCCAAGATCGCGCAGAAGGAAGGCAAGATCGCCTTCGCCAAGGAACACGAGTTCCTGTGCAACGCCGATGGCGTGCAACTGATCAAGAACGATATCGCCAACGAGGCCGTGACCCACGTGGTCATCGGCGCCTGCTCCCGCCGCGCCAAGACCGAGGCGTTTGCCCTGGAAGGGGTGCACGTTTCCCGTGCCAACCTGCGGGAAGGCGTCATCTGGGTGCGTCCGGACAGCGACGAGCACCAGGAGACCACCCAGGAGATGGCCGCGGACTACATCCGTATGGCCTGCGCCGAAGCCAAGAAGGTGAAGTTGCCCGAAGTCAGTTCCGAGCGGGGCGGCAACAAGCGCATCCTGGTGGTGGGCGGCGGCGTCTCCGGCATGACCTCCGCCCTGGAGGCTTCCAAGGCCGGTTACAAGGTGGTGATCGTGGAGAAGGCCGGCGAGCTGGGCGGTTGGGCCGCCAAGCTGCACAAGCGCATTCCCTTCAACGAGCCTTTCCAGGACCCGCAGGACACCGGCGTCGCCGACATGGTGGCCGCCATCCAGGCCGACGGCAACATCAAGGTCTACACCAACGCCGTGACCAGCAAGACCAGCGGCGCACCCGGCCGTTTCAGCGTGGAAATCAGCCAAGAAAGCGGCCCGACTTCCACCGAGGAAGTCGGGGCCATCATTCAGGCCACCGGCTTCACCACTTACGACATGGCCAAGCTGCCCGAACTGGGCGGCGGCAAGTCCGCCAACGTGGTGGACCAGGCCGGCCTGGAGTCCCTGATGAAGGCCGCCAACGGCGGCGCTATCAAGCGTCCCTCCGACGGCGGCGAGGTGAAGACCGTGGTGTTCGTGCAGTGCGCCGGCCAGCGTGACGACACCGGCACCCACCTGCCTTACTGCTCCGGCTTCTGCTGCGGCACCAGCGTCAAGCAGGCCATGTATTTCAAGGATGCCAACCCGGACGTGGACACCGTGGTGCTCTACTCCGATCTGCGCCTGCCCGGCAACAACGAGGACTTCTACCGCAGCGCCCAGCGCAAGGGCGTGGCCTTCTCCAAGGGCAAGGTGAAGAGCGTGGAGGCCAGCGGTAACCAGTGCAAGGTGCAATTCCACGACCTGATCCTCAACGACGAGAACGCTGCCATCGCCGATGCCGACTTAGTGGTGCTGGCCACCGGCCAAGTGCCCAACTCCGGCACCGACATCGACCTGTTCCAGGCGGCCGAGGCGGAAGCCCTCTCCGGCACCAATCCCAATGCCGAAGCCAAGATCGCCGAACTCAAGGTGGTGTCGGTGCTGAACCTCCAGTACCGCCAGGGTCCGGACATGCCGCAGTTGAAGCACGGCTTCACCGATTCCCACTTCATCTGCTTCCCCTACGAGACCCGCCGCACCGGCATCTACGCCGCCGGCCCGGT
>JAGUYQ010000203.1 GCA_020061285.1 Betaproteobacteria bacterium | reverse complement strand
GCGGCGAGCCTGTGGCCGCTGCTCGGCCTGGACCCCACGATCGGGTTTGCGACCAGCGTACTCTATGGGCTGATCGCGGTGATCGGCAGCCTGCCGGGGGCCGCCTTCCTGGTGTTCAGGCTTCGCGACGACGCCCGATCAGCCAAATGACATCGACGGCAAAGGAATAGAGGATCAGCAGCAGCGCCACCCCGGCGCCGTCGCAATATTCCACCCCCGCCGCATCCACCGTGACCGGCACCGTCCGGTGGCGGTCCAGGGCCTGCCGCGCCCCGGCCCAGACGGCGGCGATGGAATAGGCGTCCAGCCTCCCCGAGAGGAACAGGGCCACCCCGTCTGCGCCGCGGGTTTCAATCAGTTTTGCCGCCACTGAGCCCTTTCTCTTGTTGTTGCGGGCCGCTTCCAAGCCGCGCCTCCCATCGACGCGAACCTAGGCATCGCGCCACCCGTAGCCCGAACCCGATGCCCCGCGACGTTACGCTTGAAGGGAGACAAAACGTCCAATGGGGAGGAGGCGCTGCGGGCCCAGGCCCTGCAACGCCAGCGTGCGGTCATCGCCCGTCGGCGATGGCCCTTTTTGACTGAACGGCCCGGCTTGGCTGATTTCCAGCAAGAACGCTCTTGTCGCCGTACAATACCCTGATGTATCGTGGTAAAAAAACCAACCCCCGTCAAGACCCGAGACGTGCATAAAACAAGCATTGCCCACCTTGTCCTGTTGTGGCTGGCGATTCTTGCCAGTCCCGCCCTGGCAGCCACGTCACCGACCCACGCCCCGAGCGTTCTGGCCGTCATCTACGACAGTGGGGAAGCGGCGGGCGGGTCCGACGTCTCGCGCATCATCAAAGGCATCGAGGAAACCCCCGACGTGGTGGTGTACCGCGTCGCCCTAAACACAAACGAAACGGCAAGCGCCGCCGGCCGCTACGGCCGCCCCATTCATCTCGCGTTCAACGACCAAGGCGGCATCGCCGTCGTCTATCCGGACATCAGCGAGCCCTACCGCAGCGTTTTCACCAGCATCATCAAAGGCATCGAGGACAAGGCCAAGACACGGGTGGCAAGCTACGCCATCGGCCCCGGCCAGAGCGCGGATGACCTAGCCGCCGAATTGCAGCGCCAGAACATCCGGGTCGTCATCGCCCTCGGCCGCAACGGGCTGAAAGCCGCCGCCAACCTGGACCGCAACATCAGCGTCGTGGTGGGCGGCGTGTTGTCGGTGCCGGAAGCGGAGACCCGCGGCATGTCGGTGTTCAGCCTGGCCCCGGACCCTTCCCTGCTGTTCGAGCACCTCCGGACGCTGATGCCGGGCACGCGGCGAGTATTCGTGGTGTACGACCCGCGCCAGAACGCCTGGCTGATCCGCCTGGCGCGGGAAGCCGCCCGAGCCCAGGGCCTGGAACTGGTGGCCCAGGAAGCGACGGACCTCAAGACGGCGATGCGCCTCTACCAGGAAAACCTGGCTGTCGCGGACCCGAAGAAGGATGCCTTTTGGCTGCCCCAGGATTCGGTCACCGTGGATGAATCCCTGGTATTGCCCTTCTTGCTGCAGGAAGCCTGGAACCGCTCGTTGGTGCTCTTTTCGAGCAGCCTGTCCCATGTGAAGCGCGGCGCCCTGTTTTCCCTCTACCCGGATAATGTCGGCCTGGGGCGCAATCTGGCCGATTCGGCTCTCAGCCGGCTCGCCGCCGGTGCCTCGTCCCCGGCGCGCGCCGTCGCTCCCTTGAGGGAAGTGCTGGTGGCGGTCAACGTACGCACCGCCGGCCATCTCGGCCTGATCATCCGCCAACGGCAGCAGCAGGCCTTCGACATGGTGTTCCCCGAACCATGAATATCCTGAACCGGCTTCTTCGCGACACTTCGTTCCGGCGACAGCTCAGCTACGTCGTCGCCTTGGCGGTGCTGAGCCTCGCCTTGGCATCTTCCCTCGCCACTTCCTGGCAAGGGGGCCGCCAGATACGCACCGACCTGCTGGAACAGGGCCGGCAAGTCGCCGAAAACCTGGCGCGCCAGAGCAAGCTGGCACTCCTCTACGACGCGGCGGACAACGCCAGGGAAGCCGTTGCCGTCACGCTCGAATTTCCCGATGTCATCGCCTTGGAAATCCGCCATCCCGACGGACGCCTGTTGCTTGGCCGCGGAGTGGCGGGAACCGTTCCCCCGCCGCAGTCCGAGAAACCCATCCCGCCGCAGAATGGCGCCTATCTCGAAACCGAGTCCGCCGACTCCTGGCGCTTCGTGGCCCCGGTGCTCGCCGGCGGCGGCATGGCGGAGTCGCCCTTCGACATCACCGAGCGGAAACAGGAAGTCATCGGCTACGTGCGCGTGGTCCAAAGCAAGGCCACCCTGGACCGGATGCGGAATGAGATATTCGCCGTCAACTTCGCGGTGTCTTTTTTCTTCGCTTTCTTCTTCCTGCTTCTCGTCCGCCTGCTCACCAGCCACCTGACCCAGCCCCTGGAACGGCTTTCCGCCGCTATGGCGCATGCGGAGGGCGGAGCCAGGGGGGTGCGGGCCGAACCGTCCGGCCCCAAGGACATCGTGGACATGGCCCAGGCCTTCAACAAGATGATGGCGGTGCTGGAAGAACGGGAGCGCTACCTGAAAACCCTGCTGGACAACCTCCCCGCGGCCGTGGTGGTGCATGGGCCAGACGCGGCCATCCGCTACGCCAATCCGGCGGCCAGAACCTTTTTCGGCCTCTCGGAAATCCGGGCTCTCGAAACCCCCTCCTGGCGCTTTGTGCGCGAGGACGGCTCGGCGATGTTGCCGGAGGAATATCCCGTCAACCGGGTGGTGACCGGCAAGCTCCCCCTTTACGACCAAACCGTCGGCATCGTCAGTTCGGACAGCGACGAGCTCCGCTGGGCGTCGGTCAACGCCTTCCCGGAAATCGACGGCAGGGGCGACCTTGAGCAGGTCATCGTGTGCCTGGTGGACATCACCGAGCGCAAGCAATACGAACTGGCCTTGGAACTCGAAGCGGAAGAGTGGACCCAGGCCATGGACGCCTTCCCCGACGTGATCTACCTCCTGGACACGAAACGCCGCCTGGTTCGCGCCAACAAACGCTTCTACGCCCTCACCGGCACCGACCCGAAACAGGCCATCGGCCGACCCATCGAGGAGTTGATCCACGCCAAGGGAGGGGTCGAACTCTGCCCCGTCTGCCAAGCCCAAAAGGAAAAACGGGACGCCGTGATCACCCTGGAGGCCGACCACCCGGCCAACACCTCCCGGCTCCCGGTCGAAACGACGGTCAAGGTCATCCGCGACCCCGCCGGCGAACCGCACTACTTGTTGACCAGCATCCACGATCTCACCAACGTGCGGAAATACGAGGAAGAACTGCGCCGCCTCAACGAATCCCTGGAACAGCGGGTGCGCGAGGAAGTCGGCAAGAACCGCGAGAAGGATGTCATGCTCATCCAGCAGTCCCGTC
>JAGUYQ010000078.1 GCA_020061285.1 Betaproteobacteria bacterium | reverse complement strand
CGACAGGATGCCGATGAAGAACGCCCCCGCCGCGAAGCCCGCCAGCATCAGGCTGGTATGGGCCGTGGCGGCGGTGCGGTCGAGGCCGTAGCCGTTCATCAGCAGGGGCACCGCCCACAGGCCGCCGAAAGCGAAAAAGCTGCCCGCCACCCCCAGGTTGACGAACAGCCCCGGCCAGGTCAGCCGGTTGCCCAGCACCTCCATCAGGCCGTGGACCCAGTGGCGGTCATGGGGCGGATGGGCGGCCTTGCCGTCCAACTCCCGCATGGTGGGCAGCCCCGCCTGGCCGGGATGGTCCCGCACCAGCCACCAGGCCAGGACGGCCAACAGCAGGGACTTGACGCCGACGATGACGAACACCGTGCGCCAGGAAACGAAACCCAGCACCCAGGCCAGGGGCGATGCCGCCAATACCGCGCCCATGTTGCCCATCAGGATGGTCAGGCCGGTGAGGGTGCCGAAATGGCGCTCCCGGAACCAGGCCGCGTTGAGCTTGAGTAGGGCGATGAACATCACCGACACCCCCAGCCCCACCAGCAGCCGCCCCATGGAAGCCACAGCGAGGGAATCCGCCAGGCCGAAAAGGATGGACCCCAGCCCCGCCACTACCCCACCCGCCGCCACGATCCGCCGCGGCCCCAGGGTATCCACCAGCACCCCGGTGGGAATCTGCATCACGGTGTAAACGTAGAAATAGGTCGCCGCCAAGCCGCCCAAGGCCGCCCCGCTGGCGTGGAAAGCCCCCTGGAGGTCGCCGGCGATGGCCGCCGGGGCGAAGCGGTGAAAATAGGACAGGATATACGCCGCCACCACCACGGCGAAGGCGGTCCAGCGCAGGCGGTGGAGGTGGGCGCGTTGGGCGGGAGTCAGCACGGGCTCAGCCTTGACCCAAGACTTCGATGAAGCGGGCGCGGGCTTCCTCCACTCCGGCCAGCAGACCCGCGAGACGCTCGGCGGACAATTCCCCCTCCAAGCCCGCCAGGGCCTCCCGGCAATGGCCGTGAAAACCCTCGAAAGCCGCCAGCACCGCCTCCTCCTTGAGCAGCCGCTCCCTCGCCGCCCTGGGCTTGGCCGTTGCTCCATCCAGGGGCGTCACCATCTTGTAGCGGGCCATGAAGCGGGACTCGCCGCTCCCTTCCTTGTTCGCCAGCATCGGGCCGGATTTGACGTAAACGGCACCTTCCAGCTCGAAGCGGGCGCCCAGGGGCAGATCGTGGAATTTCATGGTTTACTCCAGTTCGGCAAGGGCACGCAGCTTGTCCTCCAAATCGGGCAAGCGTTCCTGGCTGGCGGCATCGCCCGGCAAGTGGCCGGGTAGCGCCTCCGTGAAAGCGGAATTCCCGATCAACGAGGAAAAACGGCTGCGCAGATAGGATTTGAGTTCCTCGCCGCTGTCGCGGCATTCGGCCACCAGCGATTCGCGGCCATCGACCACCGCGATCAGGTCGCCCAGGTCATGGCTGAAAAGAAAGTCGTTGTTCCCGCGCCCGGCAAAAGCCTCCAGCTTGGTGGCCACGAACAGCGGGGCGCGCACCAGGCGGATTTCCACCCCGCCGGGCAACGCGACGGGCTGGGCCGTTTCGGCCGCCAGGGGATACCAGCGGTTGGAAAAGCCGAGCACCGTTTCAATTGTCGGCATCACATCCACCGCCACTTCTCCCACCCGCCAGCGGCAAATGGGCGCATCCGGCCCCATGTCCTGCACAAACCCCCGGCCCACCAGTGCCCGCTCGACGGCGTGATATTCCTGCAAGACTGCCACCTGGACCACCAAATCCACATCCTCGGTGGGACGAATCGCCGGCATGGCCGGGTCGGTGATAAGCAGGCCGGCCACGGCACCGCCGGCAAACACCATCCGTTCCCGCAGGTCCGCCCCAAGGCGCTGCGCCACCTGTTCCAGCAGAATCGCATTGGGATCGTTGGCGTTCATCCCAGCCGCTCGTCCAGCAGATCCAAGGCCAACGCCCGCTCCCTCGGGCTTCCTCCCCGCACCGCATCGAACAGCGCCAGCAATTCATAGAGCGCCGGATTACGCCCCACCGCCTCGGGCACCGTGGGGTACAGGGGGTAGAAGGCCACGCCGCGCACTGCCCCGTTCTTGTGGGGCCAGACCGGCGGCGGTTCGTTGGGCTGCACGATCTTGTCCTTCAGGGGCGCCGCCGCATAGCCCGTGGGCACCCCCCGCGTGGCGCTCCCGTGGGTGGCGGGAAAGGCATAACGGGCCCCGTGCTCGACAAACAGCTTGAGTGCATCCCGCACCACCGACGGCTTGCCCCGCCGGTCCTTGCGCGCCAACTGCGCCGCCACCGCCCGCTCCAACCCGGCATGGATTTCCGATGCCGTCAGGCCCAACTCCTCCGCCAAAGCCGCATAAGTCGGTACCGTGTCCGGCTCAACAGCCAGGCGCAACAGCACCACCAGGTCCTGGGGGCGGAGAACGATCTGGGGATTGGATTTCGAACGGTACATGGGATCGCTTATTCGCTATTTGCAAATAGCGAATATACAGCGCGAGAAAATACATTTCAATAGGTTACCGAGGAGCACAAAGCCCACCGATCAATAATGGGGAGGCCGCTCGTCGGCCACGCCGACTGCCCGGCTCCCCTCCGCCACCGTGCGCGACAGCTCCCGCACATGGTCGGCCAGGGCCTGGCAAATGGTTTCCAGGCGGTCGATTTTCTTCTGCTGCTCGTAGACGGTCTTGTTCAATTCCTGGAGCAGGTCCTCCTGGAAAGCGACCTTGCTTTCGATTTCGATCAGGCGGTCGTCGTCGCTCATGGCTTCATGTCTTTCCTTTGTTTTTCGGCAAGGCCCGCTCGATTTCCGCCAACTGCCGCAAATCCTCCTCGTCGGCAGCCAGGCGTTCGGCTTCGCGGCGGCGGGCGTCGAATTCGGCGTAACGCTCCAGGGCCAGCTTCTCCGCCACCTCGGCCCGCAGCTTGCCGGCGTGGGTCAGCACCTCCCGCTCGTTGAAAGCGAGAAAGGCATCGAGCTTGTCTTCCCACTCCGCCATGGTCATGGTCTTGCGGCGGCGGGCCTGGTCCTCGGCGTAGTCCAGGTACATGGTGACGATGCGGTTCAGCTCGTCCACATCCGGCTGGCCCAGGTAGTTCTTGGCGATGGTCGCGTCCTTCTGCCGCACCCGCTCCCCGGCCCAGGCGGTCAGCCCCATGTTGGGCTTATCGGCATCGGCCCGGGCGGCGATCAACTCGGCGGCGGTGTGGCCGGTCACCGCCCACAGCATCTTGTTCTGCACCTTCTTGAAGAACAGCCTGGCCGCCTCGCTGCCCTTGTCGTAATCCACCGCCGTGGCGTAAATCTCGCGCACCTTCTGGTAAAAGCGCTGTTCCGAGGCGCGGATGTCGCGGATGCGTTCCAGCAACTCGTCGAAATAATCCCACCCCGCCGGGTCCTTCAGCCGGGCATCGTCCATGACGAAGCCCTTGACCAGGAATTCCGCCAGATGGCGCGTGGCCCACTGGCGGAACTGGGTGCCGCGGGGGGAGCGCACCCGGTAGCCGACGGCGAGGATCATGGGCAGGCTGTAGAGCAGGGTTTTGCGCCGAACCGTTCTCCCGCCTTCGTTTTGAACTGTCAAATATTCTTTGACAGTTGCCCCGCCCTGCTCCCCCTCCGCCAGAATCGCCCGCACATGGTGGCTGATGTTCTGTTTGCTGGTGGCGAACAGTTCCGCCATTTCCAGTTGGGCCAGCCAGACCGTCCCCTCCTCCGCCCGCAGCTTGATGGTGGCCTGGCCGTCTTCCGTGGTGTAGAGGATGAGTTCGCTCATGGCTGGTTGAACGGCTCCAGATACGCCAGCGCCGCCGCCTCGCTATCCTCGATGGCGATTTCCACGGCGCGTTTGGCGGCTTCGAGCAGGGCGTGGGCTTGGCGGCGGGTGTCATAGGCAGTCCGGACAGACGAAACGATTCCCCCTTCGATCGCCCTGTCAACAAAAGGTATGGCGAACTGAAGGATATCGCCGGGATAAAGTTCCACTTGCGCTGAGCCGGTCACCATCATGTTCGTTTGCCAGCGTCCTATTATTGAATTCATCACAACGGCAACATACAACGGGTTTTCTTCACTTACACGCAACAAGTTGACGTGGTTGCTAGCAAGAGCGGGGTCTTGCGATAAGTATGCTGCTGTTCGCCCTACCTTTGCACCAGTTGTGTAAGTCAGAATGTCATTTTGAAAAATGCGTGACGAAATGAATCTTTTGTTAGCCCAATTCGCAGCTTCGGTGCGCTCAAAGCTGTCATAGTCCAAGCCATATTCCAAAATGTGGCGACTGTTCACCACGGCAAGCGTACCATCGGAATCATAGGTAGGCTGCTCTCCCCGATCGCAATGCAACGAAAATTCACTTATCTGACGTACCCGTTTGGCGTGACGCGATATGACCTCAAGCATGGCTTGGTATTTGGGCTGAAAATGTTCCGCATCCAGCCGCCCAGCGGCGAAGGTATCGGAGGCGCGGCGTGTGCAGGCTAGCGGTTCGGGTGGTTGCCAGTTTTCCAGCCCCAACGAATTGATTAGCGCACTGTTAGCTTTACCTTCTGCCAATACAGCTAATTTTTTTCAGAAAAGGCGAAGGCAATAGTCTTCTCTAGAGCCTGCTCGAATAACTCCGAGAATTGCGGGACCTCAATGGATCTCAGCAAATCCAGATTGATTCGTTTTTGAACTGCGCCGTTGGAATATCCGAGAATAGACTGTCTGCCGATAGACGACCCGAGATATGCAAAAATCACCGCCACTGAGACACCCGGATTAGGTCTGATAATTCCAACTGCCCGGTTTGCCATGCATGGCTCAAAGTCTTGAGGGGTCAACCCTACTTGGCCAACTGTGCCCATAATCGAAAACAGCACATTATTGGCTTCAATCCTCGACCTTTGATTCTCAAGGAAGTATTCCTTGGTTACATACGCTTCTCCAGTCGGTCCTACGAACCCATCAAAATCCTGTGCCTGTAAATACCGTATAGTTCCGCCCGGCGTATCTGGGAACTTTGCATGGTCACCGTCCGCAACGTCAGCAATATCTCTTAATCTTTTCATCTTGAGTTTTGCCGTGATTACTCTGACCTGCTGCACATTTTTTAAGAAAAATTCAGAATCTATCCGCAGGTCAGATTCAAGCTGCAAATAACGGTGGACACTTATTTCCAGCCCCTCCAACAAGCCCTTATAGCGGGCCTCGTCAAAGGGGCGATTCAAAAAAAACTTAAGTTTTCCTTGGCGGCAAATTCCTGGAAGGCTTCGGCGATACCATCTTGCGTCAGGCCATCGTGGTTGAACAGGTCGTGCTGCACCACCCAATGGTGATGACTGTCGCGCAGGCGCTCGCCGTCGGCGTTCTTGACGTAAATCTTGTCGCCGCTGGTGTCCTTGGATTCCAGGCGCTGGGTGGCGAAGAAGATGTTGTAGTCGTCTTTCCTCTCGCAAAGCAGGCCGGCGGCGGGGTCGTCGTTCCATTTCTGCACGAACAGCACGCTGGTCTTGGTGCCGGTGTGGGGCTTGAAGGTGTTGGGGTGCAGGCCCACCACGGCGAGGATGCGGCAGCGCTCGGCGATGAATTCCCGCACCCGGCGGTCAGAGGAGTTGTTGAAGCGTCCCTGGGGCAGCACCACGGCCATGCGCCCGCCGGGCTTGAGGAAATCCAGGTTGCGCTCGATGAACAGGAGGTCGCGCCCCACGGCGTTTTCCAGCCTGCCGTTGGCCTTGTGGGCGAGGTCGTAGGGGGCGAGCATGTCGGTCTGCTTGATGTCGCCGGCGAAGGGCGGATTGGCCATGAGGACGTCGAACGAGAAGTTGCGGTAGCTTTTTTTGTCCGCCAGCAACTTGCGGATTTTCTTCCAGCCTTCGCCGTAGGTGTCGCGCCAATCGTCTTGCTTGGCGGTCTCGTCCCATTTGGTCCAATCCAGGGTGTTCAGATGCAAGACGTTGGTCTGGCCGTCGCCGGCGATGAGGTTGAGGCAGCGGGCAACGCGCACGCTCTTTTCGTCGAAGTCGATGGCGAACACCTTGTCGCGCACGTAGTCATAACAACGTTGAGGCTTTTTCTCCATGGTGAAGAGATGGGAAACGGGAAGCCCTTCATCTTCCAGTATCTGCTTCCACACATGGAAGATGGCGTGGACGGTGAAGCCCGCGCTGCCGCAGGCGGTGTCGATGGCGGTTTCGTCCTCCTTGGGGTTGAGCATCTTGACGCACATGTCGATCACCCAGCGGGGCGTGAAGTATTGTCCCTTTTCGCCCTTGGCGGATTTGCTGACCAGGTACTCGAAGGCCTCGTCCACCACGTCCAGGTTGGAGTTGAACAGCTTCCACTCTTCCAGGGAGCCGACGCACACTTGCAGGTGGTCGGCGGAGAGCTTGATTTTTTCATCCTCGGCGAAGACGCCTTCCCATTCCTTCTTGGCATCGTCGAACAGGGCCTGGATGTTGACCTTGAGCTGGGCGGCGGTGTTGGTGTTGCGAAAGCGAAGATATTTGTAGCGGCCTTGGTAGCAAAACATTTCGTCATAAAGCTTGGCGAAGATGAGCTTGAACACCTCCTCGAACACGTCCACCCCGGCATT
>JAGUYQ010000123.1 GCA_020061285.1 Betaproteobacteria bacterium | reverse complement strand
GATCTGGTCGTTCTCGTCCACGCGGTAATGGTGGAACAGGGTGCCGCGAGGCGCCTCGATGACGCCCACCCCTTCCAGGGCCCGTTCGCCCTTCGTCACCAGGTCGGTGCCGGAGACGTCGTCGTCGTGGAGCAGGTCCTTGATGACCTCGGCGGCGTGGAGCATTTCGATCATCCGCGCCCAGTGGTAGGCCAGGGGCGAGTGGATGGGGAAGCCGCTGCCGTAGGACATGAAGTCGTGGCGCTCCACCTCGGCCAGGGGCGTGGGAATGAAATCGCAGTTGTTGACCCGGGCCAGGGGGCCCACCTTGTACCAGCCCTCTTCGGTGCCCTTGGCGGTGAAGAAGGGGAACTTCATGTAGGACCAGCTCTTCACTTCCTCGTTGATGACGTCGTTGTAGCCGCTGTAGTCCACATGGTCGAAGATGGGCTGGCCCATGGCGTCCTTGGCCCGCAAGCCGCCATGGTAGAGGTCCAGGGCGCCGTCTGCGCGGATGAGGCCCATGGTACTGGAGCGGAAGTAGCCGAACTGGCTGTTGCGCTCCAGGTCCTCGATGTAGAGCTTCTTCGCCAGGTGGACGGCGTCCCGGCTCCAGGCCACCATGTGGTAGATGTCCTTGAGCAGTTCCGCCCGTTCTTCCTTGGACAGGTTCTTGTTCATGCCGCCGGGAATGGCGCCGGTGCCGTGGACCCGCTTGCCGGCGGTGAGGCGGATGACCTCCTGGCCGAACTTGCGCAGCAGCACGCCCTGCTTGGCGATTTCCGGGTATTCCGCCGCCACGGCGACGATGTTGCGCTTGGCGATGTCGCTGTCGAAGCCGAAGAGCAGGTCCGGGGAAGCCAGGTGGAAGAAGTGCAGGGCATGGGATTGCAGTATCTGGCCGTAGTGCATCAGGCGCCGCAGCTTTTCCGCCGTGGGGGTGAGGTGCTTGGCCCCCACCAGGACGTCGATGGCCTTGGCGGCGGCGAGGTGATGGGACACGGGGCAGATGCCGCACAGGCGCTGCACCATCACCGGGGCCTCCCAATAGGGACGGCCCTGGATGAATCGCTCGAAGCCGCGGAATTCCACGATGTGCAGCCGCACCTGGTGGACCCGGTTGTCGTCGTCGAGAAGGATGGTGACCTTGCCGTGGCCCTCGACCCGGCTTACCGGCTCGATCACCACGCGCTTGAGTTTTTCGGGTTCCTTGGCGGTTTCCAGTTCAAAGCTCATGTTTGTTTACCCTGATTTCAGTCGTAGTGCAGCGTTTCGTATTCCAGCGTGGGGGTCTTGCCCGCCAGCAGGTCGGTGAGGAACTTCCAGATGGCGTCCGCCGGGGGCGGGCAGCCGGGGAGGAAGTAATCCACCTTCACCACCTCGTAGATGGGATGGACCTGGTCGAAGGGCAGGGGCAGCTCCGGATCGTTGGGAATCTGGCCGTTCTTGAGGCCGATGCCGTAGTGGTACACCTCCTGGAAGCACTCCCACAGGTCGATGTTGTTGCGCACCGCGGGGATGCCGCCGTTGACGGCGCAGGCGCCGATGGCCACCAGCACCTTGCAGTTCTTGCGGAACTCCTTCAATACGTGAACGTTCTCGGAGTTGCACACGCCTCCCTCGATGATGCCCACGTCGCAGGGGCCGCAGTGCTTGATGTCGGTGAGGGGGGTGCGGTCGAACTCGATGTGCTCCAGCAGTTGCAGCAAGCGCTCATCGATGTCGAGGAAGGACATGTGGCAGCCGAAGCAGCCCGCCAGGGAGCAGGTGGCGACGCGGATTTTCTTCTGTTCGCTCATTTGTGGGCCTCCGTCTGCACTTCCCGGATCGTCTTGTGGTCGTAAAGCCGCTCGCCGATGGGCACCTCGAAACCGTGGCGCTTCTTGATGATGGCCCCCACGGGGCACACCTCCACCGCCTTGTCGCCGGCCGCCAGGTTGGTGTCGCCCAGAAGGCCGGAGGGGGCGTTGACCGTGATGCGGGTGTGGATGCCGCGCCCGGTGAGGCCGAAGACGTTCTTGCCGTCCACGTCCCGGCTGGCCCGCACGCACAGCTCGCACATAATGCAGCGGTTGAGGTCGAGGAGGACGTCGGGGTGGGAGCCGTCCACCGCACGGGCCGGGTAGAAGTGGTTGTAATGGGGGTCCATCATCCCCAGGTAGTAGCCCAGGGCCTGAAGCTGGCAGTTGCCGCTCTTTTCGCAGAAAGGGCAGAAATGGTTGCCCTCGACGAACAGCATCTGCACCAAGGCGCGGCGGTTGGCGTTGAGCTCCTCGGTGTTGTTGATGATTTGCTGCCCCGCCGCGGCGGGCATGGTGCAGGCGGCGGCGCTACGGCCGTTGACGTTCACCGTGCACAGCTTGCAGCTACCGTGGGGGGTGAATTCCGGGTTATGGCACAGATGGGGGATGTACACTTCCGCCGCCATGGCCGCTTCCATGATGGTCTGGCCGGGCTGGAAGGGTACGGCTTGGCCGTCGATGGTGATGGTGTTGTCGCTCATGGCGTCTCCTCAGTCCGCGCTCACGTGGGCCCAGGCGTCGTCCCGGCCGGTGATGCGCCGCGCCACCGCCAGGGCCTTGTCCAGGTCGAAGCTGGGCTCGAATTCCTTGGAAATCAGGCGTTTTTCGTAGTCGCCGCAGAATTTCTCCAGGGTTTGCAGCACCGGGTTGGCCGCCGTCTGTCCCAGGCCGCAGTGGCTCATGGCACGGGTAAGCTGGCCGATGTGCTTCATTTCCGCCACATCGGCGCAGGTGCCGTGGCCGGAGGCGATCTTGTCCATGCCCTTCTGCAGCAGGGTGGAGCCCACCCGGCAGGGGGTGCAGAAGCCGCAGCTCTCGTGGGCGAAGAAGGCGGAGAAGTTGCGCGCCACCTCGAAGATGTCCCGCTCCCGGTTGAACACCATGAAGGAGCCCCCGGTGGCCAAGTCCTCGAAGGCCAGTTGGCGGTCGAACTCCCCCTCGCCGATGATGGTGCCGGAAGGGCCGCCCACCTGCACCGCCCGTGTATCCTTGGCGCCGCAGTCCGCCAGCACCTGGCGCACGGTGACGCCGAAGGGATACTCATAGACGCCCGGCCGCTCGCAATCGCCGGAAATGGAAAGAAGCTTGGTGCCCGTGGACTGGGCGGTGCCGATGGCGGCGAACCATTCCCCGCCCTTGACGGCGATTTTCGCCGCCAGGGCGTAGGTTTCCACGTTGTTGACCACCGTGGGCTTGCCCAGGTAGCCGTGAGTCACGGGGAAGGGCGGGCGGTTGCGGGGAGTGCCCCGCTTGCCCTCCAGGGATTCGATCAGTGCCGATTCCTCGCCGCAGATATAGGCCCCGGCGCCGAGGTGGATGACGATGTCGAAGCTGAAGTCGGAGCCGAGGATGTTCTCCCCCAGCAGGCCGTCCCGGCGGCGCTGGGCAAGGATGCCGTTGAGCTTGTCGAAAAGGTAGCGGTATTCGCCCCGCAGGTAGAGGAAGCCCTGCTTGGCGCCGATGACCCGGGCCGCCACGGTCATGCCCTCGAACACCAGGTCGGCGTAACTGTTGAGCAGCACCCGGTCCTTGAAGGTACCGGGCTCCCCCTCGTCGGCGTTGCACACCACGTAGCGCACGGTGGTGGCGGTGTTGTCGCACACCTTGGGGCCGACGATGCTGCATTCCTCGCCGGTATCCACCGCCTTGCGGCAGAAGTCCCACTTCACTGCCGTCTTGAAGCCCGCACCGCCCCGGCCCCGGAGGCCGGAACGGTCGATTTCCGCCAGGATGCCGTCGCTGCCCTTTTCCACCGCCGCGCGGATACCCGCCCCACGCTCCAGGGGCTCGCCCAGGAGGGCGTCGGTGCGGTGCAG
>JAGUYQ010000058.1 GCA_020061285.1 Betaproteobacteria bacterium | reverse complement strand
CGCGGAAGCCGTCGTCGAAGGCCGCCTGGAAGTCCCGCCGCGCCTGGGTCAAATCAAGGGGAGCGACCTCCCGGCCTTGGGCGTCGAGGCGCCCGTCCACCTCGATCACCCGCCGGTGGAGAGGCTCGGGCTTGACGATATTCAGGGCGAAAATGTCGGGACGGTTCTGGTAGCCGATTTCCAGGGCGTCGCCGAAGCCACGGGTGATCGCCAGGGCCACCGGCTCTCCCTTGCGCTCAAGGAGGGCGTTGGTGCCGACGGTGGTGCCCATTTTCACCGCCTCGACGGTACCGGGAGGAATCGGCTCGCCGGGGGCAAGGCCCAGCAGTTCACGGATGCCCTGGATGGCCGCGTCCCGGTAGCGCTCCGGGTTCTCCGACAGGAGCTTGTGGACCTTGAGGCTGCCATCGGGCGCACGAGCGACGATATCGGTGAAGGTGCCGCCGCGGTCGATCCAGAATTGCCAGGGGGAAAGGAGGGGTGCCATGGCCCGAAAAAGCTTCATTCTACCAAGCCAACCCACGCCGAAGAACCCACCTCAAGGCTGTGCGCACAGTTTCTGCATGTCGTCCTTGACACATACATACCGGTTGGTATGTAATAAACCATGGACACACGACAACCCGATCTGACCCGGCAGAACATCCTGGACGCGGCGTTTTGCGAAATCCACCGCCGCGGCTTCCAGGCGGCCAGCATTTCCAACATCCTGGCCGACACCCGCCTGACCAAAGGCGCCCTCTACCACCACTTCCCCACCAAGCAGGCCCTGGGGCTGGCGGTGATCGACGAGGTGGTCAAGGCCCGCCTGGACAGGCTGATCTTCAAGCCCTTGCGGGATAGCGAGCGGCCGGTGGAAACCCTGCTGGAAATCATCGCCACCATCCACGAGCGCGTCCCCGGTGAGTTCGTCAAGCTGGGCTGCCCCCTGAACAACCTGATGCAGGAGATGAGCCCCCTGGACGAAACCTTCAAGGAGCACCTCAACGGCGTCTTGACCCTGTGGCAGGGAGAAGTCGAGAACGCATTCGAGCGGGGGCAGGCCCAAGGGGTGATCCGCCCGGAAGTGGACCACAAGGCGGCTGCGCTGTTCGTCGTCTCGGCCTGGGAGGGCTGCATCGGGGTCGCCAAGAACCTGCAATCGCCGGAGGCCTTCGCCCTTTGCATGAAGCAGTTACACGGTTACGTCGCGGGACTCTTGGTTTCGAAGACGTAGCCGTGCCACAGTCAGGGGAAGGAGTTCCCCTGTTTTTTCACCCACAAGCATACCGATCGGTTGGTATGTAACAGAGTTAAAGGAGAGTACCCATGAGCCTCATCGAAACCGTCGCCCCCCAACAAGCCAGCGGCAAGGTAAGCGCGCTTTACCAGGAAGTGGAGCAAGCCTTCGGCCGGGTCCCCAACGCTTTCCAGATGTACAGCGGCAGCCCAGACCTGATGGCCCAGCAGTGGGCGCAAATCCGTTATTACATGGAGCACCCGGCCCTGAGCTTCCCTCTGCTCGCCACGATCCGCATGCTGGTGTCCCAGGAAAACGAGTGCGAATACTGCGTCGGCTATAACGAGGCCATGCTGATCCAGCGGGCCGGCCTGTCGGCGGAGCAAGTGGCGGCGGCCAAGCGGAATCCGGCGGACGCTCCCCTGCCGGATAAGGAGAAGGCCATGCTGCTATTCGTCCTGAAGGCGACCCAAACCCCCAAGGCCGTGGACAAATCCGACCTCGACCGGCTGCGGGGCATGGGATGGAGGGATGGGGACATCCTGGACGCGGTGCACCACGGGGCACGAAACATGGCCGTGGACGTGGTGTTCAACACCTTCAAGATCGACAACGATTTTTAACCGAAAACCTTTTCTTTAGGAGGTCCCATGAACGTACAGCTAATGGTTCACATCGACGAACACCTGGACCCCGGCGCCGTTAACCGCGCCCGGTCGCGGCTCCATACGGAAAAAGGCATCGTCGAGACAGCGCCCTGCCAAGACAAGTCTCACTTGATGATGGTGCGGTACGACCCCGGCGCAACCAGCGCCGGGCAAATTGTCGCCACCCTTCGGGGGCTGGGGCTTCACGCCCAGGCAGTGGGTTTGTAGCCCGCCGGGATTACGCGCGGTACGATATCCCCCCACCCCGCTACTCGAACTCGCTCAGGAGACGGTAGCCGGGGCGGAAAGGAAAACGATCACAGGGGGAAGGCCTCGAAGCGGCAAACCCTGGCCGCCTCTTCGATCCAGGCCTTGGCCAGCATCTCATCGGCCCTGCGGGTGTCGCTCAGCAAGCCCGCCCAGCGCACCAGCAGGCCCTCGATCAGGTCTTGAAGCTGCCAGCGGGTTTCTTCCACCATGGCCTCGATTTCCGAGCGCACCAAGGGATCGTCCTTTCCTGCCTGGCACAACGGGTCGATCTCGGCCGGGTTCACGCCGGCGTCGTGGAGGGCGAAGCGCAAGACAGCGAGGCGCTCGTTGATGGTTTCCATCAATTCGGAAGGTTCCTTTTGCCCCGCGGTGAAGCCCCGGTAGGCTTGGTCCCAGTTGTCAAACACCTGGCCGAGCCCTTCCAGCACTTCCCGCCTGCCGCCAGCGGCAGCGTCATCCGTTGACTGGCTGCCGCCGCCGGCCAGGGCAAGGAGGTGGGCGGCAACGTCGAAGCTGAGTTTCTTCGCATTCAGCTTGAGGATGGCGGCAAGGCCTGCGGCATAGCTTCTTCCGACGCCATCCCCCTGGCCCAGGCGGCTGTCCGCCACTTCCGCCACCGCCAGGATTTGTCCCAATCGGCTCAACTGTCCTCCCGGCGCGCCACGAGGATAGCCGCTCCTGTCCAGGCGCTCGTGGTGCTCCAGCACAGCCACGCCCACTGCCGGCGGATAATCGTCGGGGAAGGCCTTCAGGATCAGGTAGCCGGTAACCGGGTGGGCGTAGAGGTGGCGGCGCTCGGTGGCGTTCATGCGATGGCCGGGAGCGAGGAAGCGGGGGTCGATGTGGACCATGCCCACGTCGTGGAACAAGGCCGCCGCCGCCAGTTGGCGCAACTCCTCATCCCGGAGCTTCATGCGGTGGCCGAGATACAGGCTGATGAGGGCCACCCGCAAGCCGTGGCCAAAGAGTTCGGGATGCTGCTCCCGAATCACCGTCAGCTTGAAGGCCAGGGACGGCACCAGGTTGACGCAGGCCAGCAACGCGGGCAGGTCACGGGGGGAAGCCAGCCGCATCATTTCATTCAACAGGGGATGGGATTCCAGCAAGGGGCGGGCCGCCTCCGCCAGGGACTTGGCGTCCACCGGGTTTTCCACCGTCAGGCAGTGATCGAGGGGCGGCGTCAGCTTATGACGCACCAGCTTGTCGTAGAAACCGCTGTTGATGCGGCAACCCCGGTTGACCAGCTTGATGCCGTGGGTGGAGTGGATATCCTGGCTGGTGACCACGGGCATACGGTCCCCGAGGTCGGTAATGCTTTTGAGGTAGGCGCTATCGTCCGGATGGAAGCCGTCCGCCAAACCGCCGAGGATATCCGCCTGCGCCACGACTCAGGCCCGCCTGAAAACGATGTCCCATACCCCGTGCCCCAACCGCAGGCCCCGCTGCTCGAATTTGGTCAGGGGGCGGTAGTCGGGCCGGGGCGCGTAGCCGTCGGCAGTGTTGACCAGGAGGGGCTCGGCGGACAGCACCGCCAGGATATGCTCGGCGTATTCCTGCCAGTCGGTGGCAGCGTGGAAGTAGCCACCGGGCTTGAGCTTGCCGCACAGCAGGGCCACCAGCGCCGGCTGGATGAGGCGGCGCTTGTGGTGGCGCTTTTTCGGCCAGGGGTCGGGAAAGAAGATATGCACCCCGTCCAGGGAGGCGGCGGGGATCATGTGCTTGAGCACCTCCACCGCGTCGTGCTGCATGATGCGCGCGTTGGTCAGTCCGCCCTCGTCGATCTGTTTCAGCAGGCTGCCCACGCCGGGGGAGTGGACCTCGATGCCCAGATAATCGTTCTCGGGGTGGGCCGCCGCGATGCGGGCGGTGGTTTCCCCCATGCCGAAACCGATTTCGAGGATCTTCGGCGCGGCGCGGCCGAAAGCCTGCTCCAGGTCGAGGAATTCGTCCCGGTAAGGGATGCCGTAACGGGGTTTGAGCTCCTCCAGGGCCCGCTGCTGGGCGTTGGATACCCGCCCCTGGCGCAGGACGAAACTGCGGATGGGGCGCTGCCGGAGGTCTTCGGTCACTTGCCGATCATTCCCG
The DNA here is from genome assembly GCA_020061285.1 of Betaproteobacteria bacterium. The sequence goes on along the minus strand of JAGUYQ010000058.1, from coordinate 452 downwards.
CCGTGGGGGAGCTGGGGCTGGCGGTGTACACCTTTTTCGGCATGCGCCCTGCCAGGTAAGCCTCCCGCCCCGCCTCCACCGCCTTTTTCATGGCGGAGGCCATCAGCACCGGATTCTGGGCGCCGGCGATGGCGGTGTTCATCAGCACCGCGTCGCAGCCCAGCTCCATGGCAATGGCGGCGTCGGAGGCCGTGCCCACGCCCGCGTCCACCACCACCGGCACCTTGAGGGTGTCGATGATGATCTGGAGGTTCCACGGGTTGAGAATGCCCATGCCGGAGCCGATGAGGGAAGCCAGGGGCATCACCGCCACGCAGCCGATGTCCTCCAATTGCTTGGCGATGATGGGGTCGTCGGACGTGTAGACCATCACCTGAAAACCGTCCTTCACCAGCACCTCGGCGGCCTTCAGGGTTTCCACCGGGTCGGGCAGCAGATACTTGGGCTCGGGG
>JAGUYQ010000274.1 GCA_020061285.1 Betaproteobacteria bacterium | reverse complement strand
GCGGGACATATCCCCCAGCCGTCCGCGGAAAGCCTCCAGGGAAAGGGTTTCCACCTGGGGCCGGGAGCCGCCCTTCTGCCCCAGCACCTGCCGCACCTTGTCGGCCACATCGGTATAGGCCTGGCCCTCCTCGCTCAATACCAGGGTGACGCCGTCCAGGGCATGGGCCACCGGAGCGCAGGCAAGGGCGAACAGCGGCACGGCCAGCCGAACCGCGGCCGCCAGCACGCGCCATCCTTTCCCATGTCCGAGCCATTGCGCCATGGGCGTCAGTACTCCAGCCGCAAGTTCAGCCAGGCGCTGCGGCCCGGCGGTTGGTTGTCATGCCGAAACTCGAAATGGGAGGAATCGGCAAGATTCTGCACCGTCAGAGCCAGCTCGCCGTTTCCCTGGCCGGCCTGGAAGCGGTAGGCCACGCGGCCGTCCCAGCGGCGGTAGGTCTCCACGAAATAGCGCCTGTTGTCGTTGGGCCCGCTGTCGGTCTCGGGAAAATGCGCCTCCCCCGTCTGATAGCCCATCAGGCTGGCGCTCCAGGCATTGTCGAAACGGTGAGTCAGCATCAGGCTTTGGCTGTTGGTGGGCACCGAATTGGTGTAGGGCTGGCCGGCCTGGTCGAGGCTGGCGACCCGGCTGTGGGACAGGCCATAGACCAGCCGGGTGCGCGGACCGACATCCCACTTCAGTTGAGTCTCGAAGCCCTTGACGGTCGCGCTTCCCGGGTTGAAATCGCCCTGGGCCACCGAAACGCCGTTTTCCACGATCAAATCGCTGAAGGCATCCCGGAAGAGGCGAAAATCCACACTCACCCCGGGAAATTTGCCCAGGTAGCCGATTTCCCTGGAGACGACCCGCTCGGGGCGCAACGGCTGTTTGACTTGGCCCGATTGCAGGAAGGGATCGGCCCTCACTTTTTCGAAGTCCGTCGGCGTGCGGGTGGCCTCCGAATAGCTGGCCCGCAATGTGTGACCATGCAAGAAATGCCAGTTGGCCGCCAGGCGGGGGGTGATGTCGGTGCCGGTAAAGCTGTTCTCCTCCGCCATGGCTCCGAGATTGAAGATCAACGAGGGAAATGCCCGCCATTCCAGGTTGCCGAATAGGCGGGTCAGGTGGAAAGGCTGGGTTTTAAACTTGTCGAACTGCGCGCTCTGGGGAAAGTCCACATAATGGTAGGCGGGCGCGTAGACCTTGTCGTAGCGCACGCTGCCGCCCCACACCACGCGGGTGGCGCGGCTGGGCAGGAAGGTATGCTGCACTTCCAGGTCGTGGCGCTGGGCGATCACGTCCATGTTGGTGCTGCCGTTGTTGTCCGTGAAGGTGCCGTAACTGCTCTCGTAGCCGTGATAATACTGCACCGCCAAATCCCCGCCCCCTTCCAGGGCGCGCCGCCAGCGCAACTGCTCGAAGTGGTTGTCGGTGCGCCGCCAGAAGAAATAATCGCTCCCGGCCGCCCCCTCCTGCCGGGCACCGCCGTTGTAGCCGAATTGGAACTCCAGTTCATCGGTGGAATTGACCCGGTAATCGGCGCGCAGGGTGAGCAAGCGCACCTTCTTGTCGTCGTACTTGTTCTTGTTCCAGCCGTCCTTGGTGGACAGGGGATCGACGATGAAGGGGTCCTCCCCCTTGTCGTTGCGGAAACCCGCCGTGACGCGATAGGTCAGATCGCCGCTGCGGCCGCCGTAGCGGGCCACCGCTTCCTCGCGGTTGCGCCCCGTGCTCAGGGAAACCAGCTTGCCCTGGGCGTCGGCGGAATGGCGGGTGATAATGTTGATCACCCCCATGAAGGAGTTGGCGCCGTAGCTGGCCGCATTGGGGCCGCGAGTCACTTCGATGCGCTCGATGTCATCGAGCGCCAGCGGGATATCGCTCCAGAGCACGCCGCCGTAGAGGGGCGAATAGACCGAACGCCCGTCGATCAATACCTGCATGTAGCGTGAATAGGGATCGGACAGCCCATGGTAGCTGACGGTGCTGTCCATGGTATAGGCGCGGGTGGAATGGTAGGACACCACCATTCCCGGCACCAGGCGGAACACCTCGGACAGGTCCCAGGCACCGGATTCCCGGATCATCTGCCGGTCGATCACCGTTACCGCCGCGGGCGCCTCGTCCTGGGGCTGGGCGAGTCGGGACACCGTCAGCACGACGGGCATTTCGCCGAGATAATCGCTCTCCGCCAGCAGGCCCTCCCCTGACGCGCTGGCGGTGCAGAGAGACCCCAGCAGCGCGGTTAGGTAGCGGCTTCGCCGGAGAGCGAGAAGCTTTTCCACAAACAATCCCCCTGGCTGGCCTTGTCGATGTCTTCCAATTGTTGTTGATGTTCCGCCAGTTCTTCTTCTGTGGCCGGCACCACGAACAGCTTCGGCCGCGCCCCTCCACGGGATGACAAAGCCGCCGCGAAATCGTGGCCGATGTCGATGGCCAGGGTTTCCTGGCCCCGCGTCATGGCCAGGTACACCTCGGCCAGCAGTTCCGAGTCCAGCAGCGCGCCGTGCAGGGTACGCCCCGAGTTGTCCACCTCGTAGCGCTCGCACAGGGCATCCAGGCTGTTGCGCTTGCCCGGATGGAGCTCCTTGGCCAAGCGCAAGGTATCCACCACATTGCTGCAAAAACTTCCCACGGGCTCTTTCCCCAGGAGCCCCAGTTCATAGTTGAGGAAGCCCACGTCGAAGGGCGCGTTGTGGATCACCAGCTCCGCCCCCGCCAGGTAGGCGGCCACCGCGCCTTCCCCGGTGTTGCCGGCGGGGAAGACGTTGTCGGCGAATACCAGCCCTCCGCCGCCGGTGGCCAGGACCACCGCG